>DATIGQ010000144.1 GCA_035454605.1 Terriglobales bacterium | reverse complement strand
CTGCGCGCTTCATCAGAAGAACAGCTCTTGCGGGGCCCGGGAGGAGACTTCCAGGACAAGCTTATACCCCCCCCCCTGGGGACACCTCAAGGACATCCTCCAGGAAATCGCGGGCGACCGTGAGCTTCAGATTGCTTCCCCTCGAGGAAAAAGCTCTAGTGGAGCTTGAACCCTATTTCTACGTTGATTCGCCCCGCGACCGTTCTTACCGCAGCCCTATCCCCTACGGCACGTGTTGTCCGCGCTGAATTACGCTACGGTCCCGCGGATCGATGAGGTTGGCCCAGGAGCTTCAGCCAACTGTCCCGCGTGATGATGCCTTCCACCTTCGAGGCATCCGTCCGGCTTACTACCGGCAGCAGTCCCGGAGTCTTGCTGAAGGTCTCGAGCGTCAGTTCCAGAGGATAGTCGGGAAAGGCCTGTTGCCATTCCTGCAGCAGGAAGAACGTGACCGGCCTTTGACCTTGGCCGGCGTGCACCGCCTTTTCCACTTCGCTCCGCAGCAGCAAGCCATGAACGCGGCCGTCCTCTCCCACCAGAAAGCACTCCGCTCGATTCTTCTGAGCGATCTCCCAGGCCTGCTGCACCGTGGCATCCGCGGATACGACGGTAAATTCACGAGTCATCAGGTCCTTGGCGCGCCATGTCCCGACCGACAGTCTGGTCTCAGGACCGGGCAGGTGGACGCCGTCCTGTTCGAGCAGCGCATGGTAAATCGGCTTGGGCTGGTATTTTCGCGAGATCAGGAAGCTGATCATGTTCGCCACCATCAGCGCGATCACGATCTGGTAGTCCTGGGTAAGCTCAAAGATCATCAGCACTGAGGTCATGGGCGCGCGGATGATTCCCGCAAACAGCGCGCCCATGCCCACCAGAGCATAGGCGCCGACGTCGCCGGTGGGGAACGGTGCCACGCGGTTGACCAGCACACCTACGGCTCCGCCGAGCATGGCGCCCAGATACAGGCTGGGCGCAAAGATGCCACCCGCGTTCCCGGACGCATACGAGACGATGGTCGCCACCAGCTTGAGCGCGCATAACAGCAGCAGCATCTTCAGCGGAAGGCTGCCGTTGAGCGCTTGATCGACGTACTCATAGCCCACTCCCATGACCTGCGGCGAGAAGACCAGCAGGATGCCGATCGCCAAGCCTCCCATGGCAGGTTGAAGGACGCGCGTGGAGCGCGGCAGAGACTGGAAGAAGGCGCGTAAGCGAAGCAGTCCTTTGCAAAACACCAGCGACGTGATCCCTCCCGCTACCCCCAGCACCGCGTAAGCAAGCAATTCCGCCGGATGCACCAGGTGGTACTGCGGGACCCGGAAGAGGGCCTCGTTGCCCAGGATGGACCGCTCGACAATCACCGCCGAGACCGAGGCCAGAACGGTCGAGCCGATGACCGCGGCATTCATGTCCCCGATGATTTCCTCGAGCGCGAACAGCACCGCCGCCAGAGGGGTGTTAAACGCGGCAGAGAGGGCCGCAGCCGCCCCGACCGGGACCAGTTCCTGAACGCGCCGGCGCGAAAGGCCCAGCCACCGGCCCACCACCGACGCGATTCCCGCCCCGATCTGCACCGACGGCCCCTCCCGCCCCATCGAGTGGCCGGATCCCACGCAAAGTACGCCGGTGAGGAACTTTCCCCAGACCGTCTTGGACGGGATTTCTCCCTGGTTCAAGTGGTACGCCGCCTCGGTCTGCGGAATACCGCTGCCGCGCGCGTCTGAAAAGTATTTCGCCAACAGGAAGCCGCTCACCAGGCTCACCACTGTCGGCACTAGGATGGTGCGCATCACGCCGGGATTCATCCCGAAGAGCGTGTGGCGGGTAGCCTCGATGGCAAGCGTGAAGAGCACAGCGGCCAGGCCGGCGATCACACCTACCAGAAGCGTCAGGGCTAGAAAAATCTGGTTCTCGCGTATGCGCAGCCGTTCTGCGATCTGCAAGCCCACGTTCATGGCTGGTGCTCGCGCAGGTAGTTTTCCGCAATCAGGGCCAGCCCGCGATCCAGGCTGGAAGGCGTTCCGCAGATGCGATCGCTTTGCTGTTCGGTTCGATATACGAGGTCGAGCACGGTGGGGATCACGTCCTCATCCTTAAGCCGCCGCCAGGACTTGAGGGAGGGTTCTAGAGCTTGTGCTTCTTGTAGCAGGGCCTGAAGCTCGACGATATCTGCGCCCGGCGGCTGCGCAAGGCATTCCTGCAGGCGCTGCAAAACGCCCTGCAGGCAGGCTCTCAGGCGGCGTCGCCGTTCTTGCGCTCCGATCCCGGAAGCTACAGGGTCATTCTCCAGCACCACATTCGTGACGGCCAGGAGCTCGGAGGCCTCCTCCACCAGCGCACCTTGCTTGACAGATGCCAGGTATCTTCGGGCATGGGCGTAGTCGCCCAACTGAAACTCGGCCTTCCCTGCCCCAAGAAAAGCCTGGTCGGAGGCGCGTTCCTGCTTTAACGCGCTCGTGAAGTGCGCCAGCGCCTGCGCGGGATCCGCGGCTTCAAGGAAGAGTTCTCCCGCTTGAATCTGGGCGGCGGCGCTGGGCGGCAAGTCCCCGCTGTACGCCAGCAGCTCGGAAAGCGCGAGGTCCCGCGCCCCGTGCTGGAGCAGGAATCTTGTCAGTTCGATCCGTACCTGCCGCCTCTCTTCGTCTCCACTTTCGCCCGGCCAAACCCCGTACAGAGCGCTGTGATAGTAGCGGGTCGCTTCTGCCACACTGCCCCGCTTGGCCGCGATCCTGGCAAGCTGCAGGTTGATCTTGGGATTCTCCGGTGTGCGTTCGCGCAAGCGGAGCAGGATCTGGTCAGCTTCCTCATCCTTCTGGGCCGAGGCTAGCGCCTCCGCCAGGGCAAGGCTGTAGACAGGATTGTCACGTGCCGTGGCGGTCGCCCGGCGAAGAAAGTCGATGGCCTCCTGGAGGTCTCCCGCTGCCATGGCGCGCTGGCCCCGCTCATACCAGACCGCCGCGGTCCGGGCCTGCACATCCCGGTTCCACGTCGCCGCCGCGCGGGTACCAAGAAACGCGACCGTGCCCAGGATCGAGAGCACCAGGAGCCGGACGATCTCGTGCCGAATGATGCGCGAGACCGTACTTTCTACGGCTTGCCCTTCTTCATTCAATGTTGTTCGGAGACCAACCGTTCATTAGAACACGGTCGTGCGCGCACGGAAACCGCTAACGCGCAAGGCAGGAGAACAGATCTTCAGTACAGTTTGAAGTCTACTTCGACGTTGATGCGTACCGCGACGGGCACGCCGTTCTTGCGCGCAGGTTCAAACTTCCACTGGCTCACGGCAGCGATGGCGCGCTCGTCCAGGCCTAATCCCAGGCTGCGCCGGATGCGCACCTCGTGGGCGCGGCCATCCGGCCCCACCACCAGCCAGAGCACCACGGTTCCCTGGTGCTTTGCCTTGCGTGCCTCCTCGGAGTATTCCGGGTCCGGCGTATAAAGGGGTCGCGGAGCGGAAACACCTCCGCCAACCTGAAATACGCCGCCGCCGGTCCCGCCGCCGCTCCCCGGACCGAATCCGGGGCCGTCGCCCGAACCGATACCGCCGCCTGAACCGGATCCGATTCCGCCCCCCGAGCCGGTGCCGTTTGAGAGCGTCCCCGCCACCTTCGCCAGCGGGTCGCCGTAATTCGGCAGATTGACCGAGGGCAGGGGAACCTCCGGAGGTACCACCACCGTGGGCTCCATCGGAAGCTTGGGGTCCTCATTCCGGACGACCACTGCCGGGGGCGTGAACTGTTGCATGGAAGCCTTGGGGAGCTTGCCTTTCGGAGCCTGCAGTTTGTCGCGATCGCCACCGCCACCGCCGCCGCCGATCGTGTCATTGGCCTTGGCCGAAAGCGGCAGATACACGGAGACATCCGGCGACACCAGCGACACGGTCGCATGCGGCTGCCCTTCCCTCGCCATTTTCGCCCCCAGGAAGGAGACGGCGCCCAGGCCGGCCAGCAGCGCAGCATGTACCAAAAGGGTTCCCGCCAGGCCGCGCTTTCGATAGTTGTAGTCGCCCCAGATGTCCCGTACCGCTACCGGCTTCGAGGTGAGCTGTAGCGGAGGAAGCTTCTCGGGAAAGAGCAGGTCGTGCAGGTTCGAGGCCAACGAATGCCACCAGGGCCGCTCGATCTCCGCCAGCGACTTCACTGCCACCGGCCGCGAAGTAAGTTGCAGCGGCGACTGCTTTTCGCGGACGAACAACTGCCGCAGGCCGTCAGCCAGGGAGCGCCACAACGGCTGATCGATCTCCAGTTGTTCTACCGGGACCGGCCGCGACGTCAGCTTCAAGGGAGGGAGCTTCTGCGGAAAGAACAGGTCGTCAAGGTTGTGGCCCAGGCTCTGCCACCATGGCTCGCGCAGCTCCACCAGCAAAGCGTTCAGATGGCTGCTGGCGCCCTGTTTGCTTCCGCGAGATTCGGTTTCGTTCATCACCCGGTGTGCCTCTCAACTGCCTCCTCTAACAGATGTGCAATTGTGCCCCGAAGTTGCATCTCTTGCCACGCTCGAAAGGTCATGTCCTCAATACGATGCAACCGGGCTACTCAGATTGAGACACACTCCTGTCAATGGACGGCCCCGAAACCTCTCCCTATAATGAAATTCGGAATCGCCGGAGCCCGCATGGCAGCGCCCCTCGACCTGAAGTCCACCCTCAACCTGATGAAGACGGACTTCTCCATGAAGGCCAACCTGCCCCAGAAGGAGCCCCAGATGCTCCAGAGATGGCAGGAAATGCGGCTCTACGACCGCATCCGCCAGGCCCGCAAGGGCGCGCCTGTCTATGTGTTGCACGACGGTCCTCCCTACGCCAACGGGCCCATCCACCTGGGCACTGCGCTGAACAAGACCTTGAAGGATTTTGTGGTCAAGACCCGCAATATGGCCGGCCTGGATGCGCCCTACGTTCCGGGTTGGGACTGCCACGGCCTGCCCATCGAGATCAAGGTGGACAACGACCTTGGCCGGCGCAAGCTGCAGATGTCTCCGCTGGAAGTCCGCGCCGCCTGCGCGGCCTACGCCCAGAAGTACCTGGACCTTCAGCGCAGTCAGTTCCAGCGCATCGGGGTTCTGGGGCGCTTCGACCGCCCCTACTCCACCATGACGCCGGAGTACGAGTCGGTTGTCCTGCGTACCTTTTTCGATTTTCTCGAACGCGGCGCGGTGTACCGCGGGCTGCGGCCCGTCTACTGGTGCCTGCACGACAAGACCGCGCTGGCGGAGGCTGAAGTCGAGTACGAGAACCGTACCGACCCCAGCATCTGGGTGAAGTACGCCCTCACCAGCGATCCGGCGAAGTTGGATCCCGCGCTGACAGGCAAGAAAGTCTCGACCATCATCTGGACCACCACTCCATGGACCATTCCCGCATCCATGGCGGTGGCGTTCCACCCTTACCTGAAATATGCGGCCATCGAGGCCTCTGGCGAGGTTTACGTCGTCGCCGATGTGCTTGCCACGGCCACCATGGAGAAATGCAGCCTCAAGGATGCGCGTGTCCTCGCCCGTTTCGACGGCGTGAAACTCGAGCACGCGACCTTTGCCCACCCATTCCTCGAGCGCAGCGTTCTCGGCGTGCTCGCAGAGTACGTCACTACCGATCAGGGCACGGGCGCCGTCCATACGGCGCCTTCCCACGGTGCCGACGACTTCTACACCGGGCAGAAGTACAAACTCGACCAGACCTGTAACGTGGATGAGGCCGGCATCCTGCGCAACGGCCTGCCTGAGTACGAAGGCAAGACGGTCTTTAACGCCAACCCGCACATCGTCGACCTGCTGCGCGCGAAAGGGGCGCTGCTGGCTACAGAGAAGCTCGAGCACTCATATCCGCACTGCTGGCGTTGCCACAACCCGGTCATCTTCCGCGCCACCGTGCAGTGGTTCATATCCATGGAGGCGCAACTGGAGGGAAGCACGCTTCGCCAGCGGGCGCTCGACGAGATCAAGAAGGTCAAGTGGGATCCGGCCTGGGGTGAGGAACGCATCGCCAACATGGTTGCCACCCGGCCGGACTGGTGTATTTCGCGCCAGCGCGTCTGGGGTGTGCCCATTGCTGTTTTCTTCTGCACAGGCTGCCAGGAACTCCTGCGCTCAGTCGAGGCAAACCAGGCGGTCGTCGAGCTGGTGGCGCGGGAAGGAGTGGACGCCTGGTATCGGCATCCAGCCACAGGAATTCTTCCCAAAGGAACCGTGTGCCCGAACTGCAAGGGCACGGACTTCCGCAAGGAAAGCGACATCATCGACGTCTGGTTCGAGTCCGGATGCAGCCAGGCGGCCGTGCTGGACCGCGAAGAGGGCTTGCCCTGGCCGGCCGACCTCTACGTCGAAGCCGGCGACCAGTACCGCGGATGGTTTCATTCCTCCCTGCTCTGCGCCGTCGGCACCCGCCTCCAGGCCCCGTATCGCAGCGTGGCCACGCACGGCTGGACGCTCGACCCGCAGGGTCGCGCCATGTCCAAGTCCTTGGGCAACGTCGTCGATCCGGTGGACATCGCCGACCGTCTGGGCGGCGAGATCGTCCGCCTGTGGGTGGCCTCGGTGGATTTCCGCGAGGACGTGCGGGGCTCCGAAGAGCTCATGCAGCGCGTGGCCGAAAGCTACCGCAAGATCCGCAATACGTTTCGCTTCGTCCTGGGGAACCTGAACGGCTTCGATCCGGCGAGTCACGCCGTTCCTTTCGCGGAAATGGAAGCCATTGACCGCTACCTGCTGCTGCGCACCTCCGACCTCGCCGAGAGTGTCCGCCGCTGGTACCACGAGATGGTGTTTCACCGCGCCTATCACCAGATGCACGATTTCTGCATCGTCGACCTCAGCGCCTTTTACTTCGACGTGCTGAAGGACCGGCTCTACACCTTCGCGCCTAATTCCATGGCGCGCCGTTCCGCGCAGACCGCCATCTGGCGCATCGGTGAAGCGCTCGTCCGCCTGCTCGCTCCCGTGATGAGCTTCACCGCCGACGAGATCTGGCAGTACCTCCCCAAGCTGGAGAACCGGCCCCAGAGCGCCCACCTGGCGCTCTTCCCTGCTGCCCAGGAGATCACCGGGACCGACACCACCGCCGGATTCGAGGCCTTCCGCGCCGACTGGGAAACGCTGCTGGCTGTACGCCAGGAAGTGCTCAAGGCCCTGGAGAGTGCGCGCAACGCCAAGACCATCGGCAGCAGCCTGGAAGCGCATGTGCAACTCTCCGCTCCCGAAAGTGTCCATCCCGTGCTGGAGCGTTATCGCGACGACTTGCGCGCCCTTTTCATCACTTCCGCCGTGACCCTGGTTCCCGCGCTTGCGGAGAACGGCTCCGCCCCGCTCACTGTCGAGGTGCGCCGCGCCGACGGGCACAAGTGCGATCGGTGCTGGAATTACTCCACCGAGGTCGGTAGCAGTTCCGACTATCCTACCCTTTGCGAGCGCTGTGTCCCGCCGGTGGAGGAGAGTCTGCGCTCGACGGGGACCGGATAATCCACCCATGCCACCGCATGCGATGCGCCGTTACCACTTCCTGGTGGCCCTGGGTGTGTTTCTGGCTGACCAGGCCACCAAGTGGCTGGTCCTCCGCAACATCCCGTTGCATGAGAGCGTTCCCGTCATTCCGGGCTTCTTCCAGTTGACCCACGTGCAAAACCGCGGCGCCGCCTTCGGGCTCTTCTCGGATCTCACCTCGCAATGGGCGACCTCGGCGCTGATTCTTTTCTCCTTCATCGCCCTGGCTGTCGTCTGGCGCCTGCTGTGGCGGAACAGTCACTCCCTCACCGCCACCGGCATGGCTCTGGCCTTGGTTCTGGGCGGTGCCCTGGGCAACCTCTGGGACCGCGTCGTCGACGGCCACGTGGTGGACTATCTGGACGTCTTTATCGGAACCTACCACTGGCCTGCCTTTAACGTCGCCGATTCCGCCATTGTCATCGGCGCAATGTTTCTGGTGGGGCACATCCTGTTCTCCAAGTCCCACATCGAGGAGAAGCCCGCCGCCGGGCGCTCCTAGATCCTCGACACCCTATCGCCAAGCTTGCCGGTTCGGTTGACGCCTGCAGTCGCCCCGGGTGTATGCTTGGTGCCCTCCGTGACCGTCGGTGAGCGGTTCCGGGCTGGCTTTTTTCAACCCGCTCTGCCGGTCCCTCCACGGATGTCCGGGCTGTTATGGATGAGCGTGAGGTAGCCAACCACGTCGTGGACTTGGTGGACCAGGCGGCCTACCGCAACGCGGTACGCCGTGTGGTATCGGTGCGCCTGGCCATCGGCGGCCGCCGCGCTCTCGATTTCGAACGCCTGCAGCTCACCTTCGACGAAGTCTCTCGCGGCACCGTGGCGGACGGCGCGCGCCTCGTCCTTGAGCTCCTTCCCGTCCTGCGCCATTGCCTGAGCTGCGGAGAAAACTTCCAGGCTACTGCCGCCGATTGTCCCTGCCCCGCTTGCGGCCACCCCCACACGGAGGCCCGGAGCGGTTTTGAAGTTCGCGTCCTCGATATGGACGTGGAGGACGCCTAAACCATCTCGGAGAGGTAATGCTCATGGCTGCTGCTCCCGCTCGCCTGGTAGTGCAGGAAGACCTGAACCCGCTACACATCGCCATGCGGCAATTCGATACGGCCGCGGAAAGGCTCAACCTCGATCCCGGACTGCGGCAGGTCCTGCGGCGTCCCGCACGGGCCCTTTCGCTCTCCCTGCCCGTCAAGATGGATGACGGCAGCATCCGTGTCTTCGATGGTTTCCGGGTCCAGCACAGCGCCGCTCGCGGTCCCTGCAAGGGTGGTATCCGCTATCACCCCAACGTGACCTGGGATGAAGTGGCCGCGCTTGCCTCCTGGATGACCTGGAAGTGCGCCACCGTCAATATCCCTTTCGGCGGCGCCAAAGGCGGCATCGCTTGTGACCCAAAGAAAATGTCCAAGGATGAGCTGGAGCGCCTCACCCGTCGTTACGCTTACGAGATTTCCCCTCTCATCGGTCCTGACCGCGATATTCCCGCGCCCGATGTCTATACCGATGCCCAGGTCATGGCCTGGATCATGGATACCTACAGCATGACCCAGCGCCAGTGCTCCCCGGCGGTGGTCACCGGCAAGCCCACGTTCCTGGGCGGGTCTCATGGCCGTCACGAGGCCACCGCTCGCGGTTGCGTGTTCGTTATCCGAGCGGCCTGCGAAGCGTTCGGCATCGACATCAAGCGCGCCACCGCCGCCATTCAGGGTTTCGGCAATGCCGGCGGCATTGGGGCGCGCTTGCTCGCGGACACGGGCTGCACCGTGATTGCGGTCAGCGATTCCGGCGGCGGCATCGTCAGCCGCCTCGGCCTGGACGTGAGCGCCGTGCTGGCTCACAAGCTGCAGACCGGATCGGTCGCCGGCTTTCCCGGCAGCGAGCCCATCAGCAACGAAGCCATCCTGGAGATCGACTGCGACATTCTGGTGCCCGCCGCGCTCGAAAACCAGATCACCCTCGCCAATGCCGATCGAGTGAAAGCTAAGATCATCGCCGAGGCTGCCAACGGTCCCACCACTCCGGGAGCGGATGCCATCCTGCACAAGAAGGGCACGAACGTCCTGCCCGACATCCTGGCCAACGCTGGCGGCGTCACCGTCAGCTACTTCGAATGGGTCCAGGACCTGCAGGAGTTTTTCTGGGATGAGGAGGACGTCAACCGCAAGCTGGAAAAGGTGATGGTGCGGTCCTTCAAAGACGTGTACGACACGGCGCGCAAGTTCAACGTGGACATGCGCACCGGGGCCTACATCCTGGCTATCGACCGCGTGGCCGAAGCGACCCGCACGCGCGGCATCTGGCCCTAGGAGTCTGTCGAAGAGGGTTTTCGGCCGTACCGACCCACGATCGCGCCACCAGGTCGCGGGCTTGCCACAAGCGGTGGTTACTATGAACGTGAAAGGAGGCACGCAATGAATCGCTTCCGACAGATAGGGTTGCTGAGCGTTTGCTGCCTTGTGTTGATGGCATCCAACCCGGCAGAACCCGCCTGGAGGATGAAAGCGGACTACGTGGAAGCGTGTAGCTGCAATCTGTTTTGTCCTTGTTATTTCAACAAGCACGCCCAACACCCCTACTGCGAGTTCAATATGGCGGTCAAAGTGCGGGAGGGGCATGCGGGCAAAGTCAACCTGGCTGACGCCAAATACTGGCTGACCGGCGACTTGGGCGACAAGTGGGGAACAGAGCAGAAGGCTCCCTGGGTTGTCGTCAGCTTTGACCCTTCCACCAGCAAGGAACAGCGCGATGCTCTTGCTCCCATCATCCTCAAGACCTACGGACTGGAGTGGGGAGAGCTAAAGGTTCAGGAGGCGCCGATCGAGATTCATCACTCCGGTGACGTCGCCGAAGCCAAGCTGGCCGGCGGCCAGATGGCCTACATGAAACTCAAACGAGAACCCGGCGCGGACTCCAAGGGCGTCGTGCTCCACAATGTCAGTTACTTCGGGGCCCAGAAGAATACGGGCTTCGAGTTCTACAAATCCATCGAACATCGCGCCGACGTCGCCGGGCACAAGTTCTCCTACAGCGATCGCAATGCTTTTCTCATTTCGATCGACGTGTGGGAGGGAGCCTCGGGTGCGATGGGTTCCTCAGGCAATTAGAGTTGCTTTTTCAGCCGGGGCTTCCGGTACGCCGGAAGCCCTTCTACTTTCCTGAGATCACTGCTGAATCCCCGTACAGCCTGCGGTACACGCTCACATTGCGCTGGATGGCCTGCACGTACTCCCGCGTCTCGGTGAAGGGGATGGACTCCACGAACTCGGGCACGTCGCGATAGGGCCCATTGGCCAGCCATTGCGTCACCCGGTCCGGTCCTGCGTTGTAGCTGGCCAGCGCGTACTCCACCCGCCCGAACTCTTCCAGCCGGTCGCGGAAATACCTCGTCCCCAGTTGGACATTGACGCTGGGAACCTTCAGGCGCGCCGTAGAGTACGGCCTGAGCTTGAGTTCGCGTGCCACCTTGCGCCCGGTGGAAGGCAGCAGCTGCATGAGCCCGATGGCGCGGGCGCGCGACACCGCGTCCGGCCGGAACTCCGATTCCTGGCGGATGATGGCCGCTACCAGATACGGGTCGAGCTCGTTGGCCTCCGCGAATTGCTGAATCTCTTCCCAATACAGCCGCGGGAACAGCGCTTCCCACACGTTCCGCGGCAGGTCGCTGATCTCGCGTGAAAAGTATCCCGGCAGAGACCTTTTGGCCACCTGCAGCGCGCGATAGTGACGGCCGGTAAGCTGATACAGTCGCACGATCTCACCCGCTGCCCAGTCCGATCCCTCCTCGGCCACGGCGCGCAGCTCCCGAATGGCGAAATCGTACAGCGCGCCGTTTTGCAGCAAGCGGCTCTTCTGTGCGCGCATGTCCTCCGCCGGCATGGCGGAGCGCCCCAGGCGCAACGGCGGATCCCGGCTCGGAATCTTTTTGAGCAGCGCGCCTTCCGGTGCTCCGCCGTCAATGCCGATCTCCATCAGCCGCTCACGCGCCAGCCCCGCGTAGTAGAAATAGCGATAGCGGTCGGATAGCTTTTGGTAGAAGGTGCGTGCCCGCGGCAGGTCGTTCTGCTTCTCCAGCACCCGCCCACGCCAATACAACGCAGCGGAGACTTCCGAAGCATCCGGATAGCGCCGGATCACCTCGTCAAAACCAGAACCAGCATCCTCCAGCCGGTCCAGGCGGTAGTTCAGCCATGCTGCCTTCCACAACATGTAGGACCCATGCGGGCCGTCGGGAACCCGGCGGTAGCCTTCCTGGTAGAAGCGTGCGGCCGCATCCAGATTGTTTTGCAGCAGGTACCGGTTTCCTGCGGAAAGCAGGGCCCGCTGCAACCATGGACTGTCCGATGCTGTGCTGCGTAGTTCCCCCAGATACCGCAGATAGGTGTCGGGATCCGACCGGATCTCGGTCAGGTAAAAGAGCCGCTCGGCGTTCGCCTCGCCCGCGAGCCCCTGCAGTTCTGTCAGCACCTTTTTTGCGTCGCCGTATTTGCGTGCCTTGAAGAGTGCCCTTCCGAGATCGAGCTGCGCGGCAGCCCGCTCGGCGCTCTTCGCCTCCGCGGCAAGGTCCCGATAAATCGGAACAGCGTCTCGGTACTTTCGCGCTTCCATCAGCAGGTCTGCCCGTTGCTTGCGCTGCTGCCGTGTGGGCGCTGCGAGCTTGTGTGCCCGGGCCAGCGCCTCCAACTCTTGCTCCGCCGTCTTGGCCTCCGGCTCGGCCGGCCAGCCGTAGTACACCCGGCGCAGCGACTCTGCTCCCTCCGCAAAGCGTCCGGCCTGCACATAGGACTGGCCCAGGTCCAGCTCCACTCGCGCGCTGGCAGGTTCCCGGATGGTTTCCAGAATCGCGATGGCGTCGCGCGACCTTCCGATCGCCCGCAAGGTTTCCGCTTCCAGTTGGGCAGCGTCTCTCTTGAACAAGGAGTCCGGATATCGCCGGCCGAAGCCTTCCAGGGTCTTGGCCGCCAGTGCTGCCTGGCCCGAGCCCGCATAGGCCGACGCCAGGAAGTAGTCCACGTAGTCGCCCAATTCCCCCGCCTGCGGCTGAGCTTTTTCCAGCATGCTCGCCGCCGCCCGGTTTTCCCCGTCGATCAGCAGAGCGTATCCCGCCACGAACCAGGCCAGTGCTCCCGCCGGTTGGCGGGCGTGGTCGGCGGCGTAGTCCTCCACTGCCGCATAAGCGGCCACGGTGCGGCGGTTCAGCAATTGAGCCGCCAGCGGCCGCAATTCGGTGCTGGAACTGTACGCTTGTGCTGCCGCCTCCGCGCGTGGCGGCAACGGCTTGCGGGCCACGGCAGGTATGCGCCTGCCAGGCTTCTTTCCGCGTCCTGTTTGTCCTGCGGGAACTTGGGCGGCAGTCTGCGCTGAAGATGCCACGGGCGCAGCGTGATCCCCCTGTGCCATCGTCAACAGGATTGCCGCCAGGACTAGAATGCGCACAGCCATCGAAGACTACCCGGGGAAGTTGTTGCCCAGCGCGGATTCATCGTTTTCGGCCAGAATCCGCACCAGCTCTTTGACGAAATAGTTGGCCTCGGCCGCCGCCGTCTTGCCGAAATGCTTGTCGTACTCGGCGCGGCTCTTCTCAATGTCTTCTTTCAGGCGATCGTACAGGTCCTTGTGCTTGCGGCCTTCGGTCACCTTGGATTGGTTGTACAGCTTGATCTCCTCTACCAGCACCTTGGCTTTGCGCTTGGCCTTCTTGTGCAGCTCTTGGTCGCCCGCGCTGATCGCCGGCTCTTCCTTGGCCGGCGCCTTGGGAGCGGGTGGCGGAGGCGGTGCGGCCACCGGTGGTGGTGGCGCTTCCGGTGCTTCCGCCGGTCCGGCGTCACCGGCGCCCGCCGACTTCCGCAGCGAGAGCAACTCCAACCATTGTCCGGTCGAGCGGACCAATACGTGCAGGGCCGAAGGGTCGATCGTTCCGTTTGCCTCGGTCCCCACGTCCGCGTACAGGAGTGCCGCCACCTTGTCCTTCACTACTAGCGGCAGCACCACAGCGTTTCCGTCCGCAGGATTTCCGACCGAAGATACGAAGTTGGAGGAGAACTCTGCCGCGGCCGCCGCCGCCGGCATGCGGTCCTGCACCGCCCTTCCTGCCAGGCCCTGGTTCGGGTCGACGGTCACGCCCTTGAGGGCGTCGCTGTTGGAGAATCCCCGGCCCTGCCATCCGCTAGCCGAGCCGCCTCGTATCACGAACAGCGCGGTCCGGCCGGAAAAGCGTGCAGCGCCGTCGAGCAGCGTACGCAGGATTTCACTCTGCGAATTCAGGTCCTGGATGGTGGCGATCGCCGAGTTCAGCACATCCGTGGGCGCACCGCCGGGAGCGGACCCACTTCCCGACCCGCCTTCCAGCGCGGGACTGATCTCCTTCAGTACGCGTTCCGCCACCTCGCGCCGCAGTTCCGAGACGTGCGACTCCAGAGCCTCGGAGACCACGCGTTCGACAATACTCCGGATTTCTTCTGGGTCGGCCATTGGGAGATGTTCGGCTGGCGCCCGCTCCGCTACGGGCGCTCTACTGCGACTCCACGCCTGCAGGCGATTATAGGGCCTGAAGATGCACTGTCAACGCTTGGCGGCCAAGGTCAGGAATCGCAGGAGTCAACCGCTCGCTACTCCACGATGAGCCGCCCGTGCATGTCGTCGTGACCGGGGCCACAGACGATGCTGCACGCGATCCGGAACTCTCCTCGTCGGTCGGCCTTAAAACGAAACACCGCCGTGCCTCCTTTCGGGATCGCTTCCTTGATGCCCAGCTCGGGGATGTCGAAGCCGTGCTGCACGTCCAGGCTGGTGATGTGCAGCTCGACCAGACTTCCGTGCCTCACTCGTATCTCCGCCGGCTCGAACCTGTACTTCCGGGCGGTGACGTCGATTCGCACCGGCTCCCGGGAGAGTCGCGAACAACCTTCCATGGCTAGCAACAGGAAAACCGTTGCTGCGCCACTCAAGAGGCTCACCGCCAGCTGTTTCCTGCGTCGAATCATGGGCCGGTCTCTTTTGCTTTGGATGCCGGAGCACGGAAACAGGTACAATACACTTTCGCTCGAAACTTTTTGCATCGTGATACTGTGACTCCCATCCAATCCCAAGTGACGGAAGCTGCCGGCGATGAGCTGGCGTTGGTGCAGGCCGCGCAGGCCGGAGATGTAGCGGCGTTCGAGCAGCTGGTGAAGCGCTACGACCGCAACATCTTTCGCCTGGCGCAGCACATCACGCAGAACCGCGAGGACGCCGAAGACGTGCTGCAGGAGGCCTTCCTGAAGGCCTACACGCACCTGGGTGATTTTCAGGGAAACTCCAAGTTCTACACCTGGCTGGTGCGCATCGCGGTGAACGAATCGCTGATGAAACTGCGCCGGCGCCGCAGCGACAAGACGGTTTCGCTCGATGAGAACGTCGAGACCGAGGAAAGCTCGATGCCGCGCGAGGTGGCTGACTGGGGCCCGAACCCCGAGCAGTTGTACCGTCAGGAGGAGCTCCACGATATCCTCAGCCGCACCATCCAGGGCCTTCCGGCCAGCTTTCGCACCGTGTTCGTCCTGCGCGACGTCGAGGGACTGTCTACCGAAGAGGCGGCGGAGGCACTCGGCTTGAGCGTTCCTGCGGTAAAATCGCGTTTGCTGCGGGCGCGGCTGCAGCTTCGGGAACGCCTGAGCCGCTACTTCAAAAAGAGCAGGAGTGGAGACGGACAGAAGTGAACTGCACCCGCTTCGTTCAGGAACTCACCGATTATCTGGACGGCACGCTCGACAGCGAAACGCGCGCCGAATTGGAAGAACATCTGGTCTGGTGCCACGACTGCTACGTTGTGTGCGACACCACCAAGAAGACCATCCAGATCTATCGCGACCGCCAGCCCTACGATCTTCCCGAGCCGCTTCGCCTCAAACTGCAGGCTGCCATTATCACCAAGTGCAAGGCCTCCAAGAAGTCTTGACCTGTCCATCGTAACTTTTCACGCTGTCATTCCGAGCGAAGTTGAGGCGCTTGCGCGGCGTCCGAGCCGCGCGCCCAATTGCTGAGTGAGGCGAAGAAGCTGCTCTGGTACCTCGGTGGTCGTGTGCGGGAAGCCCGAGTCGAGGGATTTCGGGTTGGCTTTTCTCGAGCGGCCCGGCTAATCCGAAGCCGGCGACTCCGCCGGTTTGCCCAGCAGTTCGTTCAGCAGGGCGAGCATGTCCGTGCCGGTAACGATCCCCACCAGCTTGCCATCTTCCACCACCGGCAGCGCGCCGATCTTCTTGGTGTAGAGAAGCGACGCTGCGAGAGACACATCGTCGTTCGGCGAAATGCTGATGACGTTGGTGCTCATCACCACGCTGATGGGCGTGGATTCGAAGATCTGATTGTATTCCTCCGGCGTCATCTTGCTCAGCATGGAAGGCGCCACGCGCGAAACATCGCGGTCACTTACCATTCCCACCACGGTGCCGGTACTGTTGACGATGGGCACGTGCCGCTTGCCGCTGCGCCGGATGATGAGTGCGGCATCGAGTAGGCGCGAATCGTCAGGCAAGGTCGTGACCTTGGTGGTCATGTAGTCGCGTACCAGCATCGCGCCCTCCCAGGTACCTCCGCCATTCGGCGGTCTGGCGGCGCATTGTAGCAAAGCTGCGCCCCCCTCTCAATTCGACCCGGTTCTGACTCCCGGCCCGGCCGGGGAAAACTCCGTATAATACGCGTTCTCGGCCAGTCCGGCAGGGCGTGGTGAGCCAGACGTGAAGGAAGTCCATCCCAGCGTGCGCGAGATCGCCGTGCTGCAGGAAGCCACGGAGATGATCCTCGCCAGCACCGACGTGGACACCGTCCTGCACCAGATTCTGCTCATCGTGCGCAACTATTTCGGCGTGGCCCACTCCGCGGTTTTCCTGGTGGACCGTGGCGCCGGCGAACTCTACTGCCGCGCTCAGATCGGCTATGACGATTCCATCAGCGCCCATCGCCTGCGCGTGGGCGTGGATGGCATAGTCGGAGCGGCCGCTCAAGCTCGCGCGCCGCTCTGCGTTCCGGACGTCAGCCGGGAACCGCGATACATCGCCGGCAGCCCCGACGTTCGCAGCGCCCTCGCTCTTCCCCTCATCGTCCGTGAGCAGGTCGTGGGCGTGCTGGCGGCGGAAAGCTCCGAAACGGACTACTTCTCTACTGATCTCAGTGCCCTGCTCTCCCTGTTCGCCAGCCAGGCCGCAGTCGCCCTGGAAAACGCCCGTCTGTTTGCCAGCGAGCGCCGCCGCGTCCGCCAGGTCGAACTCATCAATCTGATCGCCCGTTCCGCCGCCTCGGCCGGAGAAATCGAGCAGTTCCTCGGCACGCTCGCCGACCTTATCGGCGACAGTTTCGAAGGCAGCGATGTGGTGATTCTCTTGCGCGAGGCTGAGGGTGCACTGCGTCCGCGCGCCAGCGCCGGTGCCGAAACTCTCGACCAGAGCAAGTTTGCCGAGTCCGAGCGTTCCGGCATCATCGCCCAGGCGTTCGCCGCGCGTCAGAACGTTGTGATGAACGACGTGCGCGCGCAGTCGGCCTGGCCCGCCTGCTTGCCGGGCGCGGGCTCGGAACTGTGCGCGCCGCTGGTCAGCTTTGGGGAGACGCTCGGCGTGGTCGTGGTTTCACATCCTCATTCCGGGTTCTTCAGTAAGGACGACCGCGCGATCGCGCAGGCCGCCGCCGACGTCTGCGCCACGGCCATCAAGAACGTGCAGCTCGCCGAGGAACTGCGCCGCGTGGCGCACACCGATTTCGTGACCGGCGTTTACAACCAGCGCTACTTCCATTCCGCGGTGTCGCAGGAACTGGCGCGCTCGCGCCGCTACGGCAAGCCCTTCGCCCTGGCGCTTCTCGACCTGCGCGCCTTTCGCGACGTCAACACCTCGCTCGGATTCGAGGGAGGCGATGCCATCCTGCGCCAGGTGGCGCAGCTCTTGCGCTCGCAGGTGCGCAGCATGGACATTCTCTGCCGCTACGCGGGCGATCGCTTCTCCCTGGTGCTGCCGGAAACCGATCGTGACCGCATGTCGGTGGTGCTGCGCAAGATCGAGGAGAACCTGGCGCGCATCCGCATTCCGGGCAAAGACGGCGAAGAGCCGCTGGTCGCTACGTGCGCTTTCGTGAACTATCCGCACGACGCCGGAAACGCGCTCGAACTGACGCGGATGCTGTTCGCGCGCGTGGAAGAAGCCAAGCACCGGAAGCCCTCGGCGTGAAAATGAAACCGGCGGCCGCGGCCGCCGGTCGTGGGAGACTTCCCTTCCCTTACTCGTCGCGACGCTTCAGGACGGGCGCATCGTCGTCTTCTTGTTTCGAACCGTCCTTCCCGTCCTTGTCGTCCGCGGTCTTGGTGCGGCGCAGGCTGGGCGCCTTTTCGTCTTCCTGGTCGGCCAACTTGCGGCGGTTCTGCAGGGCGGCCAACCGCGACTTTACCTCATCGAATTCGGAGGTCGTGACCACGTACTGGTCCTTTGCCGGCAGCACGCTGGCAATCTCCTCCTGCGATTTCTCGATGCGGTCGGGCGTTTGGGGATGGGTGGAGAAGGCCTTGGCCAGCGTCCCCGGCTTCTTCTTCTCGCGTGCCTGGAGCTTCTCGAAGAACTGCACGAAGGCCTGCGGATCGTAGCCACTGGCATAGAGGTACTGGATGCCCAAGCAGTCGGCTTCACGCTCGAAGCCGCGCGAGAAGGTGAGGAAAGTCATGGGCAAGGCGAATCCGGCGGCGGTGCGGATGGCGTAACCGATGCCCCCGCCCACGAAGATGAGCGGGATGGAAGCCAGGTTCAGCAGTTGCCCGCGGGTGGCCTGGCGAGTAGCGTGCCGCGCGGCCACGTGCGCGATCTCATGGGCCATGACGCCGGCGAGTTCGGCTTCTTCGTCCGCCGCCAGGATCAGGCCGGTGTTCACGTAGAAGAACCCGCCCGGCAGCGCGAAGGCGTTGACCTCGTCGGAATCAATCACCTTGATGGTAAAAGGCACACGGGCGTCCGAGTTCCGCACCAGGTTCTGCCCGATACGGTTCACATATTCGCTCACCACCGGGTCCTGCACGATGCGGGAGCTCTGGTCCACCTGCGCGGCGTATTCCTTGCCGATCTGAATCTCTTTGTCCAGGGAGTACCAGTTGCCCAGGCCACCACCCTTGCCGATGTTCCGGTTGCCGATGGCCTCAACATTGGCGGGGCAGTCGGCCAGCAGGCTGGGGGTTACGAGCAGGGCCAGGGTAAATGCCAGCGTCAGCGCGGTTGCGCGTGATCTCATGAGAACCTTCCTCGGGGATGCCATGCCCGACATCTGGTGTGATTATACGCCGCCTCTCTCGAAGCGGATTCCTATCTATCCCATTGGATTCATTCGCCGCCCTTTACGTTTCCTGACCTTCTCACAATCTTCTTGAGCGGCTCTCGGAATGCCCGTAGCATGGCGGCGAATCCGGGAGGCACCGCGATGCTGAACCGCCGCTCGTTCTTGCACTTGGGGGCCGGACTGGCCGCTACGGCGGCCCTTTCGCCCCACCTGCTGGCCCAGTTGCCCAGCGAGCCCCTGCCGGCGCCCGACCTCTACGGGCGCGACCAGGAGGCGTACTGGGCCACCTTGCGCCGCCAGTTCCTTATCCCCGAGGACGAGGTCTATCTCAACAACGGCACCGTAGGTTCCAGCCCGATTCCCGTGCTCCAGGCCATCTTCGACGGCTACCGCGAAACCGAGAAGCTGGCCCAGGAGGATCCCGAGGACTATCCCATCTGGGGCTATGCCGCCTGGAACCAGTTTCGCGACCCGCTGGCCGCCTTCGTGGGCGCCACCCGCGACGAGGTCGCCCTGTTGCGCAACGCCACAGAGGCCAATAGCTACATCGCCAACGGCATAGACCTTAAAGCCGGGGATGAAGTCTTGATGAGCGACCAGGAGCATCCCGGGGGCGAAATGCCCTTCCAGCTCCGGGCCAAGCGCTACGGCACGGTGGTAAAGAAGTTCACCCTGCCCAAACCGCCCAAAAATGCGGCTGAAATCCTGAACCTCATCGATGACGCTATTACGCCGCGGACGCGGGTGATTTTCGTCAGCCACATCACCACCGTCACCGGCGTGGTCCTGCCGGTGAAGGAGATCTGCGCGCTGGCGCGCTCCAAAGGCATCCTTTCGGCGCTCGACGGGGCGCACGTGCCGGGCATGATGCGCCTGAACATCGGCGAGATCGGCTGCGACTTCTACAGCGCCAGCCCACACAAATGGCTGCAAGCGCCCAAGGGCAGCGGGTTCCTCTACGTCCGCAACGAGGTCATCGACCGGGTGTGGAACACCATCGCCACCGAAGGCTGGGACGAACCGAAGATCCGCGCCGAGCGCTTCCAGCGCATCGGGTCGTCGAATGTGCCGTCGCTCTGGGGGCTGAAGGCTTCCATCGAGTTCGCCGAAAAGATCGGCATGGAGCGCATCGAAAAGCGCCATCGACAGATGGCTGACTACATCCACGGGAAGATGGCGGAGCGTGGCGCGGAGAGCTGGACTTCGCCCGATGCGGCCCTGCGCTGCGGCATCGTGACGGTCAACCTGCCCGGAGTCGAGCGCATGAAGCTCGAGAACTGGCTGTGGAAGCAGCACAAGGTGCGCATCCGCGGCGGCGAGCCCTCCAAGCTCCGCCTCTCCACGCCCTACTACATCCTGCACAAGGATGTGGACCGGTTCGTGGAGAAGTTCGACGAGTATCGCAAAGCAAACGGGTAGACTGGCAGCTGTTAGTTGAGCTTTCGAGTCTCTGGTCTACCCTTCCCTTTCTTCTCCTGGTCCTTCAAGATCCGGATGGCCGCGAGGATGGTGTTCCAGTTGCGCGTGGTCACCGGCACGCCGAACAGCTTGTCGATCTGGCCGAGATAGCCGATGGTCTTCATGTGCCGCCGGTACTCTCCAAAGACGAAGCACTTCCGCGACGCGATCACTCGCACGAACCACTTCCCGCGTGGCGGAAATGCGCACGGAATGTCAACCCGGCCGCGGCTTGGTTTCGACAGAATGCTCACGAATCGAACGACATCGGGATGTGACGGTCCATACGGATTTTGCGTCTCCAGGCGGAGGAGATCGCGACCCTCGCAGAGCATGACTTCCGCCTTGAAGGGCAGCTTGCGGAGAAGCGCCGCACGAAACTTCGCTTTCGGTCCGGGTCTCCGAACGACAAACGTTCCCGCAGCGCCGATGTTCACCACGTCGTGGTCGCGCAATCGCTTTGCGAGGATGCTGGGGCGAAACGTCCTGTGGCCGCCGACGTTGACACCCCGGAGAAACACGACCAGAGCCATGCCGCCACCAAGCCGCCCTCATGGCGGCGATGCTTCACTTCGACTTTCGTTTCCGCCTGGCTGAACTTTTCGCTCGCGACGACGGAGCCTTCTTCCGAGCCCGCGTGCGCGGTCGAGCGCCAACCTGGTATTCACTTTGCACCAGGCCACCCTTATAGCAGCGGGTCGCAACGTGCCGAAGACTGATGTCGCGCGGCAGTGGGCCGAACAGCGGAATGCCTGATCCGATGAGCACGGGCACGCGCGTGACCACCAAGCGGTCGATGAGCTCAGCGGCCAGGAATCGCTGGATGGTGACGCCGCCGTCTATGTACGCGTGTTTGTAACCGCGCGCTTTGAGCTGGGCAACGATTTGGGCCGGTTCTCCCGACATCTGCTCGACCACCCCGCCTTTGACCGGCGAGAAATCGAGCCGACGGCGGCTCAGCACGACCACCGGCTTCTTGCCGTAAAACCATTTGCCGAAGGTCAGCACGACTTCGAAGGTCTTGCGGCCGATCACGACGACATCGACGCTGCCGTAGAATTCTTCGAAGCCGTGCGGCTCCTGCTCACCGGTTTCCAGGAAATCGAGCGCGTCGTCCGGCCGCGCGAGAAATCCGTCCACGCTCACTCCGCAAAAGACTGAGAGCTTAATGGCATGCCTCCTGGCTCGTGTCACTTCGCCTAGTCGTAGTACTCGAGCCCCAGGTGGGTAATCAGGGCTTCGCCCTCCAGGTGGCGGAGGGTGTTCTTCAGCTTCATCAACTGGATGAACAGGTCGTGCTCGGGATATAGGCCCGGGGCGGTCATGGGCGACTTGAAGTAGAAGCTGAGCCATTCCTGGATGCCCAGGCGGCGGAGTGCGGGGGCGCGCTGGGCGAGGTCGAGGAAGAGGACGAGGTCGAGCACGATGGGGGCGGCCAGGATGGAGTCGCGGCAGAGGAAGTCCACCTTGATCTGCATGGGGTAGCCCAGCCAGCCGAAGATATCGATGTTGTCCCAGCCCTCTTTGTTGTCGCCCCGCGGCGGGTAATAGTTAATGCGGACCTTGTGGTAGAAGTCCTTGTACAGCGTGGGATAAAGCTCGGGCTGGAGGATCTGCTCGAGCACCGAGAGCTTGGATTCTTCTTTGGTTTTGAAAGACTCGGGGTCGTCGAGCACTTCCCCGTCGCGGTTGCCCAGGATGTTGGTGGAGAACCAGCCGTGCAGGCCGATCATGCGTGCCTTGAATCCGGGCGCGAGGATGGTCTTGAGCAAGGTCTGGCCGGTCTTGAAGTCTTTGCCGCAGATGGGCGCCTGGTGACGGCGCGCCAGCTCGTGCATGGCGGGGATGTCCACGGTGAGGTTGGGAGCGCCGTTGGCGAACGGCACGCCTTCCTGCAGAGCGGCGTAGGCGTAAATCATCGAGGGCGCGATGCTGTCGTCGTTCTTTTGCAGGGCTTTCTCGAAGGCGGCCAGCGAGGTGTGCGCGGGTCCGGGCGTGAGGAAGACTTCGGTGGAGCCGCACCAGATCATCACCAGGCGGTCGGCGCCGGAAGTCTTCTGGAACTGGCGGATGTCTTCCCTCACCTGCTCGGCCAGCTCCATCTTGTTGCGGCCCTTCTTCACATTGGGGCCGTCGAGCTTCTTGACGTAGCGCCGGTCAAAGACGGCCTTGCGGGGCTTCACGGTCTGCAGGAACGGCTTGACCTTGTCCAGGAGCGATTGCTCGAGCACGCCGGCTTTAGAGGCGGCGGCGTACATGTCGTCCGGGAAGATGTCCCAGCCGGTGAAGACCAGGTCGGGCAGGTTGACGAGCGGCACGAAGTCCTTGATGGCGGGCGTGCGGCCGTCGGTGCGCTTGCCCAGGCGGATGGTGCCCATCTGGGTGAGCGAGCCGATGGGGGCAGCCAGGCCGCGCCGGATGGCCTCGACGCCGGCGACAAAGGTGGTGGCTACGGCGCCCATGCCGGGAATCATCACCCCCAGCTTGCCCTTGGCCGGGGCGATGGCGGCGGTGCGACGGGCGTCCTTCTTCGGAGCGGAAACGCGTGCCATGAGTGCGGGTCCTACCTGGTGGATTTGGACGGGATGGACAAACGCAATATCTTCTCGTATCGAACGCGCATTTGCAAACTCCGATGCGCCTTCCGCTTTGCGCTCTCCGCCAGGCATGATTCAATTGCCCACGGGAAGGAGAGCGAGCATGGCGGACACACGAGTTTCCGTTATCACCGGGTCCTCAAGCGGGTTCGGGCTGCTGACGGCGGTGGAGATGGCGCGGCGCGGATACCGGGTGGTCGCGACCATGCGCAACCTGGAGCGGCGCCGGCTGCTGGATGAAGCGGCGGCGGCGGCGGGCGTCGCCGAGCGCATCGACGTGCGCAAGCTGGACGTGACCGACACGCCCGCCATCGTGCCCGTGGTCGAGGGGATTGTGCGGGACTACGGGCGCATCGACGTGCTGGTAAACAACGCCGGCTTCGCCGTGGCCGGGTTCATCGAAGACCTGAAACTGGAAGAGATACGCGAGCAGCTGGACACCAACTTCTTCGGCCACGTCGCCATGACCAAGGCGGTGCTGCCGGTGATGCGGGCGCAGAAGAGCGGGCACATCCTGATGATCTCCTCCATCAACGGGCGGGCGGCGACGCCGGTGGTGAGTTCGTATTCAGCGTCGAAGTGGGCGCTGGAAGGCTGGAGCGAGGCGTTGCGCATGGAGATGCTGGAACTGGGCGTCAAAGTGGTGCTGATCGAGCCCGGCGCCTACAAGACCGATATATGGGACCGTAACGTGAAACTCGGCGAGCGGGTCTTCGATCCGGCCTCGCCCAACGCGGAACGGGGAAAGCGTTATTCCGAGTACGTGAAAACCAAAGTCGTAAAGCGGGACGCGCAGGTGGTGGCGCGGAAGATCGCTGATGTCGCCGACGATCCAAATCCGCGGCTGCGCTACCTGGTGGGGCCGGATGCGCACACGATGACGTGGATCAAGGCGCTATTGCCGTGGAAGGTGTACGAGCGGCTGATTACGAAAGCGATAAGGATCGCGTAGGCGCTTTCTCGTTCCCCCAAAAAAGCACCCCCAGGGTCCCTCGACTCGCCCTTGCTTTCCCCCTTGTCCGCCACGCGGACTCGGCGGCGCGGGCTCGCTCGGGATGACAAAGAGAAGAAGGGCGAGCGTCCGCACAGCTAAAGCCGTGCCCCTCCGAAAGACCATCAGCTACTTAGCGCGCACGCGGTGCTTCCAGCGCGACCAGACGAACCAGATGACTGCGGCGGCCAGCAGCACGCCGATGACGGCATCGAATTCGTGGAAGTAAGGGCCGAGGTAATTCCATTTCTCCCCCGCTTTCATGCCCAGCCATGCCAGGCCGAAGCACCAGGGCCAGGAGCCGAGGAAGGTGTAGAGGTGGAACGGGACGCGGGGCATGCGGGCGATGCCGGCGGGCAGGGCGATGAAGGTGCGTACCACCGGCAGCAGGCGCGCGATGAAGACGGCGGCGGAGCCGTAGCGCGCGAAGAAGCGGTCCGCCCACTCGAGCTCGCGGCGGCTGAGCAGCAGGTAGGCGCCGTACTTTTCCACCAGCGGGCGTCCGCCGTAAGAGCCCAGCTCGTAAGCCAGCACCGAGCCCAGGTTGCAGCCGATAGCGCCGGCGGTGGCCACCCACCAGAGATTGAAGCGCCCGGTGTACACCAGGTATCCGGAGAACGGCATGATGACTTCCGAGGGCAAGGGAATGCAGGCCGACTCGATGGCCATCAGCGCGACGATGCCGAGGTAGCCGGAGCTGGAGATGGTCGCGATGACGAAGCCGCTCAGCCAGGCAAGGAGACGGGTGATCATGCGCGGCTGCCTCCGGCTGCGCAGCAGGGCAAAGCGGGCGCGGCAGGCACGACAGGGGTGGCCACCATCGATGGCCCGCTAGAACTCCTGGGATTCCTGCGTGTAGGTGTAGCCAGGCAGGGTAAAGCCGTCGGCGGTCTTTTCCACTTTGACGCGCACGGTGTCGCTGGAGGCGGCGGTGGCGTCGGCGTGGCGCAGCATGGCGAACTGCGTGAACACTTCCTTGTAGAGCTTGGTGACCAGGTAGTTGAGGCCGTCGGCATCGTTGCGCCAGACCTGGCCGAGCTGAATGGCTTTCACCGACATCAGCATCCAGACTAACCAGACCGGGGCGCGGCGTCAATCGGCAGGCATCAGTAGAATACCCGGCATGACACCTGCGCCGGTGAAACCTGTGGTCGCCGCGGAAGTGCTGGAACAGATCGACATTCGCGTAGGGACGATCGCGTCCGTCGAAGACATCGCCGGATCCAAGCGGCTGGTAGCACTGCGCGTGGACTTCGGTGACCATACGCGCACCATCGTAGCCGGACTGAAGCAGGAGCGGTCCGACCCGCAGGAAATCGCCGGGCGGCAGGCGCTGTTCGTGGTGAACCTCGCGCCGCGGAAGATCCATGGCGTGATGTCGGAAGGCATGTTGTTCGACCTGGGTTACCAGGACGGCATCATGCCGGTGCTGGCGGTTCCGGAAGCGCCGGTACCTAACGGCGCGCGCGTCGGATGAGCGCCTACTTCGAGGGCTCGAAGCTCGGCAGGCGGCCGGAAAGCAGTTCCCCCAGGCGGTCGGCGGGCACGCGCAGGCCGACATAGAAGTGGCCGAACAGCGCGTAGACGGCGCTGACTTCGTCGAAGCGCATTTCGTAGATGAGCTTCTTGAAGACCAGCGGATCGTCGGCAAAGAGATCCACGCCCCACTCCCAATCGTCGAAGCCGATGGAACCGGTGATGATCTGGCGCACGGCGCCGGCGTAGCGGCGGCCCACCAGGCCGTGCTCCTCCATCTGGCGGGCGCGCTCCTCAATGGGAAGCGTGTACCAGTTCTTGTGCTCGCCACGGCGGCGATCCATGGGATAAAAGCAGACGTAACGAGCCGGCGGTATCTCCGGGTATAGACGCGGGCGCATGGCTTCCTTCTGGCGCTCTACGGTCTCGTCCACGACGGCTTTCCACTCCGCTGAGTGCGACTCGACGCCCTGCTCTTGCAGTTGGCGGTAGAGCTTGGTGGAGGAGTCGTACAGACCGAGCTCGATGACGGAGAGATACGAGGTCGCGGGCTCCAGGAAATCCCACAGGCGCAGGCCGGAAAGAGCGAGCTCGGACTGCTTGAGCTGGTCGAAAGAATCGCGGAAGTGAACCAGCATCAAGTCGCCTTTGTGTCCGAGCAGCGAGTACAGGGCGCTGTTCGAGCGCTCGAGGCCGGCGAGGGCTTGCGTAGCTTCGGCCACGATGGCGGCCTTGTCGGCCTGCGGCGCCTCACGCCACGCCGACCAACGGAAGCGCAGCATCTGATGCAGGACGCTGGAGCCTTCGATGGTCAGCGGGACGGCGGCCAGGTCCGCCTGCGCCGCCGGAACCTCGAGCTTGCTACGCGATGCCATGGGTGCTCCGAGTGAAAGATTACAATTGTACCGGCTCGGCGGAAGGAGTGGTGAGCGGACGTGCCACGAGGAATGCTGACCCGGCAGCCGTCACGCAGTGGACGTCATGAGGGCGTGGCCCGGGCTGCCGCCGGCGGCCGCGGCGCCCGCCGGCAGGCGGTTGCTGCTCCGCCGCGAAAAAGCGCACCTGGCTGGCCCAAGGCCAAGCCCAAGGCTGCGGCGAAGTACGACCCGGTAGCGTCCGAGCGCATCCGCGAGCTTTTGAAACGCCTGGATCAGGACTATCCCGGCGTGACCTGCGCGCTGGAACACAAGAGCGCCTGGGACCTGCTGGTGGCCACCATCCTCTCCGCGCAGTGCACCGACGTCCGCGTGAACAAGGTGACGCCGGGGCTGTTCCAGAAATATCCCTCGGTTCGCCACTTTGCGGCGCTCAAGCCCGAAGAGCTGGAGCCGGATATCCGCTCGACGGGATTTTTCCGAAACAAATCCAAGTCCATCGTGGGCGCAGCCCAGCGGGTGACGAGCGAGTACGGGGGAGAAATCCCGGACACGATGGAGAAGCTGCTGACCCTGCCGGGCGTGGCCCGCAAGACGGCCAACGTGGTGCTGGGAACGTGGTTCAAGAAAGCCGTGGGCGTGGTGGTGGACACGCACGTGCAGCGCATTGCGCGGCGGCTGGAGCTCACGAAACAGACCGACGCGGCCAAGATCGAGCAGGACCTGATGCGCGCCATTCCGCAGGAAAAGTGGATCGAGTTCGCCCATCAGTTGATATGGCACGGGCGCAAAGTGTGTGTGGCGCGCAAGCCGCGGTGCGCGGAATGCCGGCTGGAAAACCTGTGCCACGCCGCCGACAAGACCTGGTCGACGGTCGAGGTGCACAAGGCGGCGAAACCGTAGCAGCCTACCTCCGCCGTGCCCCGCCAAGAGATTTCAAGGCTTTCACCAAACCCGGAATCGTAAAGGTCGTCGCCTGAATGTCCGCGCGCAGTCCGAGTTCGCGCAGCGTCCCCGTGGTTACTGGTCCGATCGAGGCCAGACGGATTCCTTTCAGTGAGCGGCGGGCGTGTTGCTTTCCCCCCAGGAGTTCCACCAGGTTTCGGGCGGTGGAAGAACTGGTGAATGTGACCACGTGGGGGCGATTCGACCTGTGGAGCAGGGCACGCAGTCGGGCCCGGGAGCGCTTCGGCGCGGTGGTGCGGTAGGCCTCGGCAACGTGCACCTTGGCGCCGGCCCGGCGCAGTTCGCGAGGGATCACGTCCCGCGCCACCCGTGCCCGCACCAGGAGCACCCGCTTCCCTGCCGCTCGGCCGCGTAGTGCGCGGACCACGGCCTCGGCAACGTATTCCCGAGGCATCACGCTCACGCGCAGTCTCCGCTTCTGGATAGCCTTGCGCGTGGCCGGACCGATGGCCGCAATGCGCAGGTGCTCCAAGGCTTGGGTGGAAATTCGTAGGCGTCTCAGCCGCGCGAAGAGTGCTTCCACTCCGTTCACGCTGGTAAGGATGAGCCAGTCGTATTGGCCGATGTGGCGAAGCGCGGAATCGAGGCGGCGAAAGGAGCGCGGCGGGCGGATCTCGATGCTGGGTATTTCGATGACCGTAGCGCCTTCGCGGCGCAAGGCGCGTGACAAGACGCCGGCCTGATGCCGGGCCCGGGTAACCAGGATGCGGCAACCAGTAAGCGGCCCGGGCGTTGTTTTCGCTCGACTCACGGTTGCTCCGGCACCGCTCCTGGAGCGCCATAAACATCGCGCAGGATCTCGGCCGCTCCCATTTGGAGGAGGCGCTGACCCAAGCTACGTCCTAGCTCTTCCGGGTCCGAGCCGTTAGCGGTCTCCCGCAAGACGGCGGAGCCATCTGGCCGCGCCACCACGGCCGTGAGCCGCAGGCCCCTGCCATCGTGTTCGGCGCAGGCTCCGATGGGCACCTGGCAGCCTCCGCCCAGGGTTCGGAGCAGGGCGCGCTCACACATGACGGTACGCCGCGAGGCCGCATGATCGAGAAACGCCAGTAGAGCGAGCGTTGCGCTGTGCGCCGCGCGTGTCTCGATGGCCAGGGCTCCCTGACCGGCCGCGGGGCACATGGTCTCGATGGGAAGGACCTCACGCACGGATTCGGAGCGGCCCAGGCGCTTCACACCCGCGGCGGCCAGCAGGATAGCGTCAAACTCACCGGCCTCCAGTTTGCGCAGGCGTGTATCCACGTTGCCGCGCAACGAATGGACGATCAGATCGGAGCGCAAGGCTCGCAATTGCGCTTCGCGGCGCAGGCTGCTGGTGCCCACGTGCGCTCCCTGTGGAAGATCGAGTAGTCGTGCGAAGCGCGTGGAAACGAAGACGTCGCGCGGGTCTTCCCTTTCCATCACAGCGGCGAGGGTGAACTCAGGCAGCAAGTCGGTGGGCAGATCTTTCAGGCTGTGCACAGCGAGGTGGATGCGACCCTCGGCCAGCGCTTCTTCAATCTCCTTGATGAACATGCCCTTGGTGCCGACGCGGGAGAGGGCGACATCGGTGATCTTGTCTCCGGTAGTGCGGATGACTTCGATCTCAACTTCGTGCCCCCGTCCGCGGAGCAAACCGGCCACGTGATGGGCCTGCCAGAGGGCGAGTTGCGAACCGCGGGAACCGATGCGCAGGCGGGCCATCAGGCCTTGGGGCCCTGGTCCCGCAGGTTGAACAGCCGCCGTACTACGTCAATCAACGTCGTGGCCTCGGGCTGACCGGCGGCGCTTTTCAAGGTAGTCACAGGGGTGTGCAGCACCTTGTTGACGATGCCGCGGGTCATGGTCTCGATAGCGCTTTCCTGCTCGGCGGTGAGCTTGCCCAGGCGGCCGCGTACGCGGTCGATCTCCGCCTGGCGGATGGTTTCCAGGTGGTCCTGCAGGGAGACGATGGTGGGCACGACCTGAAGCGTTTCCAGGCGGGCGTGGAACCGCGCCACCTCGGCCTCGATGATGCTCTCGGCGCGCTCGGCCTCGCGGCGCCGTCCTTCGAGGTGCGAGGAAACGACGGCCCCCAGGTCGTCAATGTCGTAGACGAAGATGCCGTCCAGCTTGTTCATTTCCGGATCGACGTCGCGGGGCACCGCGATGTCGATGAAGAACATGGGGCGGTTCTTGCGCCGCGCCAGGAACAACTCGCCATGCTCGCGGCGGAAGATGTGGTGGGGCGCGCCGGTGGAGGTGATGATGATGTCAGCGCGGTCGGCGGTGTCGTAGAGCTGCTCGAAGAGCATGGCCTGGCCGCCGATGCGTTCGGCCATCTCCAGCGCGCGCTCGTGGGTGCGGTTGGCCACAAAGATGGCGTCGGCGCCCTGCGCTTTCAGGTGGCGGGCCGCGAGTTCGCTCATCTTGCCCGCGCCCACCAGATAGACGCGCTTGCCCTCGAGGCTGCCGAAGATCTTCCCGGCCAGCTCAACCGCGGCCGAGGCCACGGACACCGAGGAACTGCCCACGGCGGTCTCGGTACGCACGCGTTTGGCCACGGCGAAGGCGCGGGTCATGAGCGCGTCGAGATGCGAGTGGACGGAGCCCACGGCGCGGGCCAGCGCGTAGGACTCTTTCACCTGTCCCAGCACCTGGGGTTCGCCCACCACCATGGAGTCCAGGCTGGCCGCGACGCGAAAGACGTGGCGCACTGCATCCAGGTCCTCATACTCGTAGAGGTGAGGTTCGTAGGCAGCGGGGTCGACCTGAAAAAAGTCGGCGAGAAAACTCCGCAGGTCGGCGCGCCCGTTGGTGCAACGCGTAAGGAGTTCGACGCGGTTGCAGGTCGAGAGCACCAGGCCTTCATCCACGCCGGGATGCACAGAGAGGCGGCGCATGGCCTCCGGCAGGCGCGATTCCGGCACCGCCAGCCGTTCCCGCACCGCCACAGGCGCGCTGCGATGGTTGACGCCGATGAGCTGGAACTTCATGGCGTGAAGCGGTGCACCTCGCTGAAGTAATTGGCAGCCCAGGCTCCCACGGCCACCACGAAGGCCACGGTAGACAGGAACGCCGCCCGCCGCCCGCGCCAGCCGGCGCTCCAGCGCGTGTAGAGCAGGACCATGTAGAGCGCCCACATCACCAGCGACAGCAGGACCTTGGGATCCAGCAGGTACGACGGGCCGAACTGCTGCGCCGCCACCACCGAGCCCGCCAGCAGGCCCAGAGTCATGAAGGGAAAACCGAGCAGCAGGGAGCGGTAGCCGATCTCGTCGATAACCTCCAGGGCGGGCAGGCGCGCCAGGACGCCGTGGGTCCGCTTGGCCTTCAGTCTGCTTTCCTGCAGCAGGTACAGCAGGCTGGCCGCGAAGCTCAGGAACAGCGCCGCGTATCCGGTGAAGATCAGGCCGATATGGGTAACGATCCAGCCGCTGCGCATGAGCGGCGATGCGAACTCCGGCGGTTGCTGTCCGATAGCAGACGAGAACGTCAGCAGGAACGCGAGGGGGAAGACGAAGATGCCGGGAGCGGTGGTCTGGTATCGCCAATAGACAACCAGGAAAAAGACCATCACCAGGAAGGCCAGGAGCGATTCCGAGTGATAGAGCGAGATCGGCGTCAGTTGGCCGGTGGCCATCGCCGCTTCGGCCAGGGAGACGAAATGGAATACCACGCCCGCGGCCACGGCAGGAACGGTAAGCCGGGCCAGAGCACGGCCCCGGCCCGTCAGCGTCAGCAGGGCGTAGAGCAGGCCAAAGCCGTAGAAAACCAGCGCGACTCGCAGCCAGAGGAGAGGCATCGATTCCACTGATTATAAAGCCGGGCGCGGCGCAAAACCGGTTACTCCAGCCCCAGGGTGCCGAGAAGGCCCTCGATATCGGAGGCGTCGATGCGCAAGCGCCGGCCCTCGTCACGAAGGCGCTCGACCTGGTCGAAAGCGCGAAACAGACGCATCTTCCCGGCGGCGTACTGCTCGGTCTCGGTCAAGGCCCGGCCGTGCGCGCTTTCCCAGGCCAGAAGAGCCTCCGGCTTGAGGAAAACGCTGACCGCAAACGTGGTCTTGCGGTCCGCGGTGACGTCAAAGATGAACTCGATGGCCGGAGCCTCCGGTTCGCTCTCCAGAGCCACGCGCTTCCCCACAAAATAGTACTGGTAGACGTATCCGGTTTCTCCGGTGTACGTCTTCATGCGGCGAACAGTCATGGGAATCTCGTCATGTTGTCATCTGGTCATCTTGTCATCGAAAACCTGATGCCACGCCTGGACCTTACAATTCTACCGGCACGCGGTTTTCAGATGACTCGATGACGACGTGATCAGAGGACTAGATGCCATCAGTATCCCTTCTTCTTGTCCACCACGCCGAGAAGCGCTTCTCCCGCCAGGTAGCGGCGCAGGTTCTCGCGCATGAGCGCGTAGTGCCGCTCCCAGAGTTTTTCCGTGACCGCCGCGGTGTGCGGCGTGATCAGCAGGTTGTCCAGCCCCCAGAGCGGTGAATCCTGCGGCAGGGGTTCGACGGAGAACACGTCCAGCGCCGCACCCGCGATCTTCTTCTGGCGCAAAACATCCGCCAGAGCGCCTTCGTCCACTAACTGTCCGCGGCTGACGTTGATCAGGTAAGCGTCCGGTTTCATCTGCGCCAGCTGCGCCGCATCGAACATGGACTGCGTGGCGTTGGTGATGGGCGCCGCAATCACCACATAGTCAGCTTCCGCCAGCATCCGGTTGAGATCGGCCGGACCGTAAACCACATCGACGCCCTCGCTTCCCTTCTCCGGATGCTCGCGCACGGCGGCCACGCGCATGCCCAGCGCCTTGGCTCGCTTTGCGACCTCGCGCCCGATGCTGCCCAGTCCGATCAACCCCAGCGTGGCGCCCTGCACCTCGCGCGGCCGGGGACGCTCCTCCCACATCGCCTGCTGGCCCCAGGCGCCCCGCTGCTGGCTGCGCATGGCGGAAGGCAGGCGCTTGGCCAGCGCCAGCACCAGCGCGATGGCGTGCTCGGCGACCACCGGCCCGTGCACTTCCCGGGCGTTGGTGAGGACCACGCTGCTCGCCACCATCTCCGGAAATATCAACTGGTGGACAGCGGCCGCGGGAGAATGGACCCAGCGCAGCTTGCGCGCCGCCTGCAACTGCTGCGGGCGTAGCGACCAGCCAAACAGCACCTCGGCGTCGGAGATCTCTCGATCCAGCCCCTCATATCCGCCCAGGTCACGGAACTCCGCGCGGGGAAAATCACGGCGCAAGCGCTCCGCCAGCCACGGCGGCGCATTCCAGAGTTCGAAGGGATGGCTGAGGGCGATGATGACCTTCATGCGGAGGTTCCCTCAGCTCTTATCCAGCTGGATGCGCAGGTCCTTGCCTGTCATCTCCTTGGGCTGGTCAATCGTGAGCATCCCGAGGACGGTGGGAGAGATATCCTGTAGCGCGCCATCGTTGCGCAGGCGGAAGCGGCTCTTGTTCTCGGCCACCACGATCAGCGGCACGGGATTGGTGGTATGGGCGGTGTGCGGTCCGCCGGTTGCGGGATCGATCATCTGTTCCGCGTTACCGTGGTCGGCCGTGACGATCATCGCCCCGCCGCGCTCCCGCAGTGCCTGGTAGATGCGACCCAGACAGGCGTCCACCGTTTCTACCGCGCGCACGGTGGGCTCGATGCGGCCGGAATGCCCCACCATATCGGCGTTGGCGAAGTTCACGATAACGAGGTCGAATGCGCCTCCTTCCACAGCCTTCACCACTTCCTCAGCGATCCCGGCGGCGCTCATCTCCGGCTGCAGGTCGTAGGTAGCGACTTTGGGCGAAGACACCAGTTCGCGCTCTTCGCCCGGAAAAAGGTGCTCGACTCCTCCGTTAAAGAAGTAAGTCACGTGGGCGTACTTTTCCGTCTCTGCCACTCGCAGATTGTGGAGGCCCTCTCTTCCCATGACGTTGGCCAGGATGTTTTCCAGCGATTCCGGGGCCACTACTACGGGCAGCGTGAATTTCTTGTCGTACTGCGTCATGCAAACGTACTTGAGATTGTCTGGGACGAGGACGCGCGGTATTTCGGCGTCGAGAGCGGCGGCGTCCGGTAGGTCGAGGCCGTTTTCCGCGGTGAGCCCACTGTTGCGTGCCAGCGCCCGCGTGATCTGCCGCGCACGGTCGGCGCGGAAGTTGAAACAGATGCAGGCGTCTTCCTCCCGGATGCGGCCCAGAGGCTCGCCGCGATTGTCGGTGAGCACGAACGGTACGACGAATTCGTCGGTCACTTCGTTCTGGTAGGACTCCTGGATGCCCTGCACGGGGTCGATGTAGCGCCCGGCTTCGCCCCTTCCCCCGACCATGGCATCGAAGGCTTGGGCGATGCGCGACCAGCGCCGGTCGCGATCCATGGCGTAGTAGCGGCCGCTTACCGTAGCCACCTTACCTACGCCGAACTCGCGCATCTTCTGCTGCAGTTGGCGCACGTATCCGGCGCCGCTGGTGGGCAGCGTGTCGCGCCCGTCCATGAAGCAGTGCACAAAGACACGGTCCACGCCGCTCTGTTTCGCCAGGCGCAGGAGCGCGTAAAGATGGGTCTGATGGGAATGCACGCCGCCGTCGGAGAGCAGGCCGAACAGATGCAGGCGCCGTCCTCCGGAGCGGGCGTGCTTGACGGCATCGAGTAGCACGGGGTGAGAGAAAAAGTCGCCGCTCTCGATCATGCGGTCGATGCGGGTGATGTCCATGTGCACGACGCGCCCGGCGCCGATGTTCAGGTGTCCGACTTCGCTGTTGCCCATCTGGCCTTCCGGCAAACCGACATAGCGCCCGCTGGTGTGAATGAGAGTGTTGGGATACTCCGCCAGCAGCCGGTCATAGTTGGGTTTGCGAGCGAGGGAGATGGCATTGGCCTTGGAGGGCGGAGCGTAACCCCAGCCGTCGAGAATCACGAGGATGAGAGGTTTCGGACGGGCCATCGATATCGCGAGGAACTATGCTTCGCCGTAATTTACCGCCTCAATGCCCAGGAACCTGGCTGCGCGGCCCAGTTCTTCCTCGATGCGCAGCAACTGGTTGTACTTGGCGATGCGGTCGGTGCGTGAGGCGGAGCCGGTCTTGATCTGGCCGGCGCCGGTGGCC
>DATIGQ010000143.1 GCA_035454605.1 Terriglobales bacterium | reverse complement strand
GAACTCTTCTACCAGCCCGACTTCAAGGGCGAGCCAAACCAAAGCCAGCGGTACCGCAACCACCGCCATCCAGATGGGAACCTGGGCCTGGCTCAGGTCGCGCAGGCCTCGTCCCAGCACGCCCTGCATGAGGAGGCCGGCGAGCGACATCCACAACGCCGGTTTGATCTGCTTCCAACGGACTCCCACCGGCGCGAGCTCGCTCACCTTGTAGTGCCAGCCCCGAAGGAGTATGAGGCCGGGAATCACGACGACCATTGCAAGCTTGGCGGCCGCGATGGCGAGGGATTGTGCAGGTTCGTTGGGAAATGAGCTACGCAATGCGCCGAGTCCCCATACCAGGAACGCCGCCAGAGGCAACATCCACAGGAGGAGCACGGCGAGTTCCGCTCCCGGCGACCGCACAGCCAGCGGCAGGGCTTCCACCTTGCGCGTGAACAGTAGCGCCAGCAGGGAAAACAGGACGCCAACGATTGCCAGTACGGCGATGGCTTCCGCGGGCTCGAAGTCCGGCTGACGGCTCAGTTGCCAGAGCGCGGCGGCGTATATCGCAACGTAGGCAAGGAGGACCTTATTGCGGAGGGCGTCGAGTAGAGTACGCACGGTTCCTTCCTACCTGCGGCGGCCGGTTGCAGGACGCGACTTGTTGTCAATCGACCAGGGGCCCGCGCCAAAGAAGACCAGCGCCAGCGCCAGCGTGGCATGCGAGAGATACGCATCATACCCGGCCAGGCCCTCGCGGAAGTGAATGCGGATTCCGATGCCCATGAAGACGAGAATGATGGCCGCTGCGACGCGCGTTTGCAATCCGATAACGAGCATCGCCGCCGCAAGGAGTTCTACCCAGGAGGCAGCCGGTGCCAGCCAGTTCGGTAATCCAAGAGGAGTCAGGACCGAGCTGAACGCAGCCAGGCCGCCGGAGAGGCGCTTGACTGTGTACACGAGCACGATACCGCCCAGCACCACGCGCATCACCAAGATGCCCACGGGCTGGAGCGAAGCGAGACGTTGCGAGAGCATGGCTGCGGCTACTCGGCGAAGGGATCGATCTTGGAGAGCGGCGTGGCCGTCTTGCGCTTGGGGCTGAAGAAGGGAAGCGGCACCACGGTGGCGCCCACGGTGTAACGGACAGCTTCCACGGTGAGTTCGAGTTCGAGCAGCGTGCCGGCGGCGGCTTGCGGCGTCGCCACGCTGGCCAGGGCGATCATCTTCTTGAGCGTCGGCGACCACGTGGTGGAAGTCGCCTTGCCCACTTGCTTGCCGTGCTGATAGACGGGAACGTGCACGCGCGAAGCCTGCGCGGGCGCCTGTGGCGCGAGACCCACGGATTCGTAGAGCTCTTCCACCTCGGTCCAGTGGATCTCCAGGCCAACGAGCTGGCGGGCGGGGCCGCGCTTATGCTCCTCAATCAGCGCCTTCTGTCCGATGAACGGGTCCTGCTTGTCGAGATGCACCATTTTGCCCAGGCCGATCTCGTAGGGTGTGAACTTCTGCGCGTCGATCATGGCCCTGCGGCTGCTGGTGTAGTCCACTTCGATAAGCAGCAGGCCGGCCTCGATGCGCGCCACGTCGAGCGCCAGCATGCCGGCGGGATGCAGGTCGAATTCCCGGCCGGCCTCGGTGATGGCGTCCCAGACGGTGAGGGCGCTCTCCCAGGGCATCCAGATCTCGTAGCCGAGGTCACCGGTGTAGCCGGTGCGGGAGATGTCCACCGGAACGCTCGCGATCGCGCCGCGCGTCATGCGGAAATATTTGAGGTTCTCGATGTCGGCTTGAGTAATCTTCTTGAGCAGACGTCCCGAGGCCGGACCTTGTACTGCCAGGGCCGCGACTTGCTCGGAGATCTCCTCGACCTCCACCTGCATGCCCAGCGCGTTCTGGCGGAACCAGCGCAGGCTGGGGTCGGCAGCGGTCCAGCGGTACGCGTTGGCTTCCAGGCGGGTGATGGTGCCGTCATCGATCACCTTGCCCTGCTCGTCGCACCAGCAACAGTAGATCACCTGGCCGACGGCGACCTTGTGGATGTCGCGCGCGATGATGCGGTTCACCAGACGCGTGGCGTCGCGCCCGGTGACGAGATACTTGTAGAGCGGAGAGATATCAATGAGCGCCACGGAGTTGCGGATGGCGTTGTACTCGTGCTCGTGATGCGTCTCGTAGGAGCTGACGGTGTAGTAGCCGGACCACTCGCGGTAGTTCAGGCTCTCGCAGAGCGCGAGGGTCCGTTCGTGGAAGGCGGTTCCGATGGGCAAGGTGACTCTCCTGCTGCGAGCCGAAGGCGGATTATAGCGGTCGGGCGCAGGTGGAGTCACCCGCATCCAAGAGTTCCATCCGGTGGGTTGGCGCGCCGCTGGCGGTGATCGAGCGGGCAAGACAAACCCCGGACCGCGCCTTTAGAATGACTGTTTCCTTCCGGGGCGCGCGCCCCGCAGGGCGTGCTGTCGCACACTCCATGTCCCAGAAATACGATGCCATCGTCATCGGCGGAGGCCACAACGGCCTGGTCAACGCCGCTTATCTGGCCAAAGGCGGCAGGAAAGTTCTGCTGCTGGAGCGTCGGCACGTGCTGGGCGGCGCCGCCTGTACCGAGGAAGTCTTTCCCGGCTTCAAGTTCTCGGTGTGTTCCTACGTGGTGTCACTGCTGCGGCCGGAGATCATCCGCGACCTCGACCTGCCTCGGCACGGCCTGGAAATCCTGCCGCTGGACGGTACCTTCACACCCATGCCCAACGGCGACCACCTGTGGCGCGTGAACGACCACGCCAAGACGCGCCGCGAGATCGCGCGCCACTCGCGCCTGGATGCGGAAGCGTACGAAGAGTTCGGCAAGCAAATGGTGCAGCTCTGCCGATTCGTGAAACCCATCCTGGGCATGACGCCGCCCGATCCCACCAAGCTGGCGTGGAAGGAGCTGAGCAAGCTGCTGTTCCTGGGCAAGCGCTTCAAGGCGCTGCCGGAAGAAGAGAAGTACCTGCACGTGCGCCTGATGACCATGAGCGCCGTGGATTTTCTGGACCAGTGGTTCGAGACCGACGTGCTGAAGGCGACCATGTCGGCCTCGGGCATCATCGGGACGTTCCTGGGAGTGCGCTCGCCGGGGACGGCCTATGTGCTGCTGCACCACTACATGGGCGAGATTGACGGCGCCTTCCGCTCCTGGGGATTCGCGCGCGGCGGCACCGGCGCCATCTCGAATTCGATCGCTGCCGCGGCGCGCGAAGCGGGAGTGGAGATACGGACGGAAGCGCCGATCGCCCGCATCCTGGTGCGGGAAGGGAAAGCCACGGGAGTGGCGCTGGAAAACGGGGACGAGTTCCACGCCGACGTGGTTTCCTCGAGCGTCGATCCGCGGCTGACGTTCGTGAAGATGATCGAGCGCGGCAACCTGCCCGACGAGTTCCTGGAGGAAGTGAACCGTTACAAGTTCCGCGGCTCCTCGGGCAAGGTGAACATGGCGCTGGATGCGCTGCCGAACTTCACCTGCATGCCCGGCCCGGGCTTGCACCTGCGCGGCGCCATATCCATCTCGCCCAGCGTGGAGTACATGGAGCGCGCCTACGACGACGCCAAGTACGGCCGCTACTCGCGGCGTCCGTATGTCGATATCGTCATCCCCAGTCTTACCGATCCATCGCTGGCGCCGCCGGGCAAGCACGTGATGTCGTGCTTCGTGCAGTACGCGCCCTACAAGCTCAATGGCGACTGGGACAAGGAGCGGGAAGCCTTCGGCGACACGGTTGTGGAGACCATCGCCGAGCACGCGCCCAATCTGAAGAACATCATCCTGCACCGGCAAGTGGTCACGCCGCTCGATCTGGAGCGCGAGTGGGGGCTGACCGAGGGCAACATCTTCCAGGGCGAGTTGTCGCTGGAACAGCTTTTCTTCCTGCGTCCGGTGCCGGGCTGGGCGCAGTACCGCACGCCGATCGCGAACCTGTACATGTGTGGTTCGGCCACGCACCCCGGAGGCGGCATCATGGGCGCGCCCGGGCGGCTGGCGGCGCTGGAAATCCTGAAAGACGGGAAAGGCAGGTAGCCAGGTCATCGCCAACGTGCGCGACATCGTGATCGTGGGCGGCGGGCACAACGCCCTGGTCACCGCCTTCTACCTGGCACGAGCGGGACGCAAGCCCTTGGTGCTGGAGCGCCGCGCCGTGCCGGGCGGCGCCGCAGTGACGGAAGAGTTCCATCCCGGATTCCGCTGCTCCACCCTCGCTCATGCCGCCGGGCCGCTGCGCCCGGAAGTGGTGCGCGACATGCAGCTTGAGCGCCACGGCGTGAAGATGATCCGTCCCGATCCGCGCCTGTTTGCGCCGGCGCCCGATGGCCGAGCCCTGGCGTTTTTCGAGGACACGGCACGCACGGTGCGGCAGATCGCCGCGCTCTCGACCAAAGACGCAGCTGCGTATCCGAGATTCCGGCAGGCGCTGGAGCAATTGGGCGGATTCCTTGGGAAATTGCTGCATTCGACGCCGCCGGAGATCGAGAATCCCACCTCCGGGGACCTGTGGGGACTGCTGCACACGGGACGCGACCTGCGCAAGCTGGGCGACAAGGACCTCTACCGCCTGCTGCGCTGGATGCCGATGGCGGCGGCCGATCTGGTTGCCGAGTTTTTCGAAACCGAGTTGCTGCGTGCTGCCATCGCAGCCCGTGGAATCTTCGGGAGCTTTGCCGGACCCTGGTCGGCAGGGACGGGAGGGTTGCTGCTGTTGCGCGCCGCGGGCGATCCGCATCCGGCCGGGCCGGCCTGTTTCGCGAGCGGCGGCATGGGCGCGCTTACGCAGGCGATGGCCGCGGCGGCACAGCAGGCGGGCGCGCAGATCCGCACCGGCGCGGAAGTCGCGCAGATTCTGGTGAAAGACGGCGTAGCCACCGGCGTCGCGCTGGCCAACGGGGAAGAGGTCGCGGCGCAGAAGGTGATTTCCAGCGCCGACCCAAGACGTACCTTCCTGGCTCTGATCGATGCGGTGCATCTCACTCCCAGCTTCATCCTGCGCATGGAGAGTTATCGCTCTCCGGGAGTCACGGCCAAAGTGAACCTGGCCTTGTCCGGCCTGCCGGCGTTCACGACTGTCGCCGGCCTGGGCGACGGCAGCGACAACATGCTGGCCGGACGGATTCACATCGGTCCGGAGATCGACTACCTGGAACGCGCCTTCGACGCCTCCAAGTACGGCGAGTTCTCGCCGGAGCCCTACCTGGACGTCATGATTCCTTCACTCTCGGATCCGTCGCTCGCGCCCGCCGGCAAGCACGTCATGAGCGTGACCATGCAGTTCGCGCCCTACAAGCTGAAGAACGGAGACTGGAACAACCGGCGCGAAGAACTAGGCCGCGTGGTCCTGGAGACGCTGGAGCGCTACGCGCCCGGCTTGGCCTCGCTGGTCGTGGGCGGGGAAGTGATCACGCCGCTCGACCTGGAGCAGACCTACGGCCTGAGCGGCGGGCACATCTTCCACGGCGACCTGGCGCTGGACCAGATCTTCACCATGCGGCCTCTGCTGGGCTGGGCGCGCTACCGCACGCCGATCCGCGGCCTCTACCTGTGCGGCTCGGGGACGCATCCGGGCACGGGACTGACGGGCGGCTCGGGGGCGAATGCGGCGCGGGAGATATTGAAAGACCTGCGGAGTTGATTTCACCACCGAGACACGGAGACACAGAGAGAATCTAGGGTTGCGAGTTGGTTGTTGCCGGTGTCTCTGTGCCTCGGTGGTGAGGGCGTCGCGATCCCAAACGTCAAAGGCTCTCTAGTCTGCTGCGGCGCGTTCTCGCTCCAGCCCGCTTCTGAGGTCTCTCGCCAACAACCTGTGAAACAGATGTTCGCCGGCTTCGCGGCGGACGGAGAGGCGGCCCGCGCGGTAGGCGCGTGAGTTCAGCCCGCGCTGTACGGATTCGCAGATGGCGTGGTCTTCGTCCTGGACGCGCTGGCTTACCTCGATACTCTTGCGGTTGTACTCAGCTGCGTTCTCGCTGACATCGGCAAAGTAGAAGTCGAAGATCACCTGGCAGCGGTCAATACCCAGCGGCAGGACGAGGTTGGTATCGAGATAGCCTTCGTACCAGTTCAGCATCAGGTTGGGATAGAGCCAGAAGTAGAGCGCTTCGCCCTGGCGGACGGCAGCCGTGGCGGCCTCGCCTCCCTCGGCGCTGATGGGCGAGGACTGCAGGCAATAGCGGTCATCGCATTCGATGGTGTAGCCGGCGTAATCCAAAACGCTGTTCAGCCCCTTGTGCAGATGGGGAACGTGGTAGCCGCCGTCGAGGTAGTTATCCACGAAGACTTTCCAGTTGCACTGCAGCGGGAACACGCGACGCTCGACGAAATGTAGCGAGCCCAGGTTGAGCGGAGCCACTCGGGCCGCGAGGCCACCGAGAGAGTCGGTGAGGCCGGCGGCTTGCGCGTCCAGATTGACGAACACGAACTGCTCCCAGGCTTCGACGCGAATGGGCACCAGGCCGTTTTGCGCGCGATCGAAGTCGGCGACTCCGGCAAAATCCGGCGCACCTTTGAGCGATCCATCCAAGCCGTAAGTCCAGGCATGGTAGGGACAGCGCATAAGAGTGCACGAGCCCGCAGGCTCGGTCATTACGGCGGCGGCGTGGTGACGGCAGACGTTGTAGAAGGCGCGCAAGACGTGGTCTTCGCCGCGCACGACGACCACGGGCTCGCCGCCGACTTCCGCGGTGATGAATTGCCCGGGCTGTGCCACCTGCTCCGCGCGGCCGACCATCTGCCAGGTTCGGCCGAAGACCATGCGACGCTCCAGCTCGGCCACGCGCGAATCCGTGTACCAGGAGCCGGGGATGGTCCAGGCCTGGGCGAGCGGCGCCTTGTCGTCGTATTCGGCGAGGACTTGTTCGAGGGGGCGTTCCATGTTGGGCGCCTGTGGAACGAGGCGATTCAGATTACAGCAGGACAGCCGGACCGTGAAAGCAGTTCTATGCCAGCGGCGTTTTCAGCAGCTCAATGTCCTTCAGCCACACCGTGCCGGGGCCTTCGAAAACAAGGTTCAGTTTGATCAGGTCGGGGAACTGACCCTGCTTCAAATAGAACGGAGTCTGGTACGAAGCCCAATCGTTCGTGCCTTTGGCCTTGTGATGGAGGCCCTTGGAGAAGTATTCATTCCCGCCGAACACGCACCACATCTCCAGGTAGACACCGTCGCGGACGGCCGAAGTCTTCATCTGCACGCGGTAGGTGAGCATGCACTGGTCCACGCCCGGCTGCGGCACCTGAAAAAGCAGGAAGGTGCGGCCGCCGGTGGCTTCGAGCTTCCAGGCCTCCGCTTCGAGGGTGACGCTGTCGGTGGAAACCAGGCGGTCGGTGAGGGCGAAATTCCGCAGGGTTACAGCCGGACCGGACGGCTGGGGAACGCGGAGCAGTTTCTTCAGCCAGTCCAACATACAGGGGCCCGAAAAGCGCAGGCAGGATACCCCATCTTCGTTGTGCGATAAAGGGGGGGTCGGCGAGAAACGGGCGGCGGGCGGCACTTGCTTCCTGCTTGAGTCTCGTGTGACACTCACATTCCACGGAGAGGGACGATGCTGGTCTTTCACGCCAAGGAACTGATGGAAGCACAGGCCAAGGGCGGCCGGGCGTATCGCGAATTCCTGCGCACCGACGCCATGAGCGCGGGCGTTTACGCGCTACCCGCCGGGGCTGAGGACAAGCAGAAGCCACACAGCGAAGACGAGATCTACTACGTGCTGAGCGGCCGCGCCAAGTTCTTCTTCGAT
>DATIGQ010000142.1 GCA_035454605.1 Terriglobales bacterium | reverse complement strand
CTGCCGCCGCTGATTCAGGCCGCTCTGGCTCGGAACCCAAAGGCGCGTGAGGGCTGGCAGCGCATGACGCCGGGGCAGCGGCGGGCGCAACTGCTGGCCATCTTCTATTACCGCAATCCCGAGTCGCGCGCGCGCCGCATCACTAAGGCAGTGGAGGTGATGGTGGAGTACGCGGAGAAGGGCGAAGCCAAGGCCCGCCGCGAATGAACCGAGATGCCGGAGGCTGCGTATACTCCAGCGGAGGCATTGGTCGGTGCACACCCGGACTGCGAATGCGGCTGTCCTGCTGATTCTCTCTCTGACGCTAACCGCGGCTGCCGCGTCGGAGCCGGCAAGCTCGCGGCTCGACGTGCGCATGGTCACCGACGAACCGGAAGCTGTGCTTGCCATTCTGGCCAAGCGCAAGGCGGGCGAGCCCGTAGTCGAGGCGGACTGGCAGCGCCTGTTCGCGAGCGAAGGATACACGCGCCTCAAGAAGCGCGAGCTTGCCATGCAGCGGCCGTTCGAGGACGAGGCATTCCGCAAGTTCGTGATGTCCGATGCGCTGCTCGAGAAAGCGGCGGCGCTCGAAGAGGCGCTCAACCGCTGGAAGCAGGCCGACCTTTCCGTGGCCGCGGGACGGGCCTTCGCGCATCTGCCGCCCGCCGCGATCATCCGCGCCAGGATCTATCCCTCGATCAAGCCGCGGGACAATTCGTTCGTGTTCGAGGTCACGACCGACCCGGCGATCTTCCTTTATCTCGATGCGGCCATCACGTCCGAGGAGTTCGAGAATACGGTGGCGCACGAACTGCACCACATCGGCTTCGGAACCGGCTGTGGGAGCAACGAGGAGGAGGTCGCCGGCGACCCGGCGCGCGCCCAGTTACTCAGGTGGACCTCGGCCTTTGGCGAAGGCTTTGCGACCCTGGCGGCGATGAATGCCCCGGACGGTCATCCGCGTCCTTCCAACCGTCCCGAGCAGCGCGCCGAATGGGACAAGGAAATCGCCCGGTTCCAGGAGAATCAAAAAGAGCTGGACACATTCTTCCTCAAGGTCGTGGAAAGAAAACTGACCGAGGAAGAGACCACCAGGCAGGCCTTCGGCTACTTCGGCATGCTGGGGCCGTGGTACACGGTGGGCTGGAAGATGGCCGTGACCATCGAGAAGGCCTATGGCCGCGAGAAGATGATCGAGAGCTTCTGCGACCCGCGCCGGCTGTTTGCCGCCTATAACCAGGCGATAGACAAGACGAACGCTTCGTTACCGAAGTGGTCCGAGAGGCTGGTGCAGGCAGCGGAGGGAAGGCAGGTCTCGGCACACTGAGGACCTTCGGATTCACGGAAGCGGCCGTATCGCCAGCACCGCGCGCGGCTTGGGCCGCAGCTTGCGAAACAGATCTCCGATTCGCTTCCCCACGTACTTCTGGCTGAGGAGACGGTCGCCGGACGCGGCGCGCTCGCCTTCGAGCAGCTGGGCTTCGGCTTCGATCCATTCGCCCCTGGGAGTGCCGCGGATGTCCGACGGCACGATGCGCACACGCGGATTGCGCCGGATGCGCTTCACCTTGCCGGATTCGGCCAGGGTGTAGATGTAGAGCAAACCGTCCGCTTCGGCGAACCACAGCGGCGTGCGCACGGCACGGCCGTCCTTGCGATAGCTTTCCAGGTTGAGATAGCGGCGACCGTGAAATTGGGCGAGCCGGTCCGTTGCGCTCATGAGACCTGATTGTAACCACGGAAACACGAAGGACACCAAGAGAGAGCTCACGATGATGCGCGGGCGTCCCCAAAAGTAGCCCTGGCGGTAAGACGTCGCTGGCCGTGGTCGAATCGTTCCGTGATCTGCGCCCTCTAGCTGAGGGCGCGCAACCGGCGCACCGTTTCCTGCGGATCGCCCTGCTGGAAGAGCCGGATCGCCGCCACTCCCGCGGCACCGGCGTGCAGGCAATCCCGGGCGTTTTCCAGGGTCACGCCGCCGATCGCGAGTATGGGTGTGGCCAGCCCGGTCACAATTGCCGCCACAACCGCGGCCCGCAAGCCCTCCACGCCCACGCCGCCTGCGGGGATGGTTGCCGCCTTTTCGAACACCGGGCCGAATACCACAAAGTCAGCACCCGTGGCGGCCGCAGTGGTTACCTCCGCGGGAACGTGGCAGGAAGCGCCGACGACGACGTGCGGCCGTCCGGTCTTGGCAAAGATGGCTCGGGCGTCGTCGACGGAAATGTCGCCGGCGCGCAGATGAACGCCATCGGCGCCGACGGCGACGGCCACATCGCTGCGGGAGTTGATCAGGATGCGGGTGTGGGAAGAGGCCGCCCGCACCGCGCGCACGGCTTCGCCGGCGAGCGCCTCGAGTTCGCGCGCCGTCAGGTCACGCTCGCGGAGCTGAATGTAATCCACGCCGGCAAGGGCGGCTTCGCGAATATTCGCCAGCAACCGCCCCCGGCGCGCTGCCTCGTCGGCTGCGAGCTGTGTGCGATCGGTGACGTAGCAGAGCAGCACGGCAAAGGCCTAGGCGCGGGTGTGCGCGAGCTCCGGCGATTCGCGCTGCCGCAGCGGCTCCTGTTGCAGGTGGAAGCGAGTCAGGCCGGTACGCAATCGCTCGAACGCTTCCTCGGGTGAATCGACCACGCGGAACAGGTCGAGGTCGCTGGGTGATATGGCGCCGGCGTCAAGAAGAGCCTGGAAGCTCATCGTCTGGTCCCAGTACTCGCGGCCGTAGATGATGACCAGGATCTTCTTGGCCAACTTGTCGGTCTGAGCCAGCGTCAGGATCTCAAACAGCTCGTCCAGCGTGCCGAAGCCCCCTGGGAAGATCACCAGGGCCTTGGCGGGATAGGCGAACCAGAACTTGCGCATGAAGAAGTAACGGAACTCAAAATTCAGCGCCGGCGTGATGTAAGGATTGGGTTCTTGCTCGTGCGGCAGCCGGATATTGAGTCCGATGGTCACGCCTCCGGCCTCCCTGGCGCCCCGGTTGGCGGCTTCCATAATGCCCGGTCCGCCGCCGGTCGCCACCACGAAGCGCCGCCGGCGTGACGGCAGGCGTTGTGCCCAGCGCGTCAACAGGGTGGCCAGCTTGCGCGCGTCCTCGTAGTAACGGGAGAGCTCCAGCGCCTTTTCCGCCAGCTTGCGCTCGGCGCGGAGCTGCTGCCGGGGCAGGGCCTTGCCCTCCGCGCCCTGCAGTTGAGCCAGTCGCCGTGCCGCGATTTCGCGGCTGGGGAATCGCGCGGAACCGAAGAACACGACCGTGTCCTGGATGCGTTGCCGGCGGAATCGGGCCAGCGGCTCCAGATACTCGGAAAGAATGCGGATGGCACGCCCGTCCGCGCTCTCCAGAAATGCCGGGTTAAGGTAGGCGACCGGCGCCGATTTCGACGAGGACTTGGGCATGGTAACGCTGCAACTTCAACCGCGCGTCACAGCATACGAGAAAACTTTCGGGGAACCAAGCGAAGCAAGGGTTCAGGAGCTTGGTGGCGGAGAAGGGTGCGTCCGCTGTTCCCGATAGCGGAGTGCTTCCGTGATGGCCAACCAGATATCCACCAGGCCGAGGCCGGAGACGGCGCCGCGCACAAAGTCGTTGTTCGCCAACGCTTCAAGATAGGAATGCCCCGCGACCAGCGAGTTGTTCAGCCAAACCGAGGTCCACGGAAGCACCAGCAGCAGCAAGCCCATCTCCAGGCAGAAAAGGATGTAGACCGCGAGTGACAAGCGGCGGAGCCACTGTGGAACATCGGCAGAGGTGCCGGGTTTGGCGGGCGCGGCCGTGGAAGGAGAGGGCAGCTTGGCGGAAGCTTCGGCCGTGGCTTCGGATTCCCGGCGCGCGAGGTCCATCCGGGTGCGCTTATCCCTTCAGCGCCTTGATGCGGTCGGCAACGTCGCGGTAGTCGATGTTGGTGCCGTACACTTCCATGAAGTTGCGCAGGGCCGCCTGCTTGTCACCGGCTGCCTCCTGCGCCGAGGCCAGTTCGTAGTAGAGCGCGAGCCGGTTCTCCTGCTGCAGGTTGGGCACCTTCAGCGCTTTTTCATACCAGCGGGCGGCGGCCATGGGGACGCCCTTCTCCATGAAACAGTGAGCCAGCCAGATGTAGGCCTGCATGGCCTGGCTGAAAGGCTGGCCCTGGTCGATAGCTTGGCAAACTTTTTGCAGTTCCCCAATCGCCTCATCCAGCAAGCCCATCTCCTTGAAGGCGACGCCGAGGTTGTAATGCGTGTCCGGATCCTCGGCTTCCTGCGAAGTTTCCTCCACCTCTCCCTTGAACTCCTCGAACAGGTCGGAAAGAACCGATGCGGTTTCGGCGGGAGCGGCTTCCTCGGCTGCGGCCGAAGGAGCCGGCGCGGCCGGCGGCGGAGCCGCCTTTGCGGCGGGCGGAGGCGCCGCGGGCGGAGGTGGCGGCGCAGCAACTCCGAAGTCGTCACCCAGCGATTGTTCAATGTCGAGCACCATGTCGCCGAGCACGTCGCCGGCGGTAGCCGCAGGCCGAGGTGGGGGCGGAGGCGCGGCAGGTTTCGGTGGTGGCGCCGGTTTGGGCGGCGCGGCCTTCGGTGGAGGAGCAGCGGGCTTCGGCGGCGGAGGTGGAGGCGGTGGAGGGGGCGCTTCGACCGGCGGCTCCACGGCTGCGGCATCGAACACGTATTCCGCCACGCTGGGCTGTGCTTCGGCGGGCGCGACCTCCATCTCCGCGGCCGCAGGTGCGGTGGCGGCGGCCACCTGCTCTCGCAGCGCGGCAAGATCCGCGTTTCCCGGAGCGAGCGACTCTCCTCTTTGGATCGCAGCCTCCGCCTCGGTCCACATGGCTTGCGAGACGTAGAAGCGGATTTCTTCCACCAAGTCCGCGACCGAAGGCGCAGCCGGTGGAGGAGGCGCGGCGGGTGCCTCGGGAGCCCCCTCAACCGACGTCATGCTCTCCCACTCCGATGAGAGGTCGACCTCGTGCGCGGCCATCGCCGGTTCGGGCGCCGGCACTTCCATGGCGAATTCGGCGGGACCAGCCGCAGGTGTCGCCGGAGGCGGCGCCGCCTCCACCGCGAATTCGGCCGCGGCGGCTGGGGCCTCGGCGGCGCGCGAGCGGTACTTGGCGCCCATGTCGGTGTACTGGCGCGCCTGTGCTTCATGGCCGGCTTCTCCGAAAACGCTGGCCAGGACGTCGCAGCAGCGCGCGGCTTCCTCCATGCGGCCGGCGCGGGCGTAAAGAGACGCGAGCTGCTGGTTGAGCTGCACATCCTTGGGAGCTTGCGGGAGGGCCGCCTCCAGCGGCGCGATGGCCTTGGCGGGCACGTTGTAGGAGGCGTAGAGCTCGGAATCGGTCAGCGCGGCGCGGACCGCTTCGGCGACCTCCGGCGAATACGACTGCTCGACGGCGGGTGCGGCGTGCTCCAGCTCATCCACCATGAAGGCCTGCGCGCCCTCTTCGGGAGTGAGCGGACGCATGGCGGAATCCTCGCCCAGTTTGGCCACCACCTGCTTGTAGCTCTGCATGTGGAGCTCGTTCTCGGGCTCGAGTTCGGCCAGTTCCTTGTACAGGTCGCGTGCCTTGGTGAGCTCACCGGCTTGCACCCAGGCGTGGGCCAGCAGCTCGCTGACGTCGGCCAGGTGGGTGGTGATGCCGGCCTTGAGATACAGGTTGCGCAAGATGGCCAGGGCCGGAGCATTCTCCTTGATCTGGCTGATGCTGGCGTGCAGGGCGTCCAGCAGCGCCTGGGCGTTCGAGGCGAGGAAGGTGTCGGCGTGCTGGTCGTAGATCTTCAGCGCGTCCTCGAAGCGTCCGGCAGCCAGCAGGTTCTCTGCGAAGCTGGAAACGCCGCTGGCATCGTTATGCACGGTGAGCAGCTTGCCGGCAATGGGTTCCGCCGCCGCCGCGTTGCCCACCAGCAAGTAGGCGCGCAACAGAGCCCGCAGGGCATCGGGGCGCGAGTCCAGGTTGGGAATCTGCTCCAGGTGGGTGACAGCGGCATTGCCGTCGCCCGAATCCACCGCGATCTGGCCGCGAAGCATGAGAGCGTCCGCGTTGCCCGGATCGAGCTTCAGCACCTTCCCCAGGGCTTCGTCGGCCGCATCAAGCGCACCCCGGGCGTAGAGGGACTGGGAGGCCGTGATGTAGATGTCGCGCGCCTCGTTCTTCTTGCCCAGCTTGATGTAGAGGTCCGCCAGCCGGGCGCGCATGGCGGCGTTTTCGGGATCCAGCTCGAGGATCTTCTGGAAGATCTTTGCCGCCTGCTCCGATTCCCCCGACTGCATGAACCGGTCGGCAACCTGCACGTACTGGGCGCGGGCGTCGTTATACAGGCCCTGCTGGGTGTAGAGCTCGGCCAGCTTCAGAATGGCCTCGCTGGCCGAGGGGTTCAGCTTGGTGAGCTTCTTGTAGAGGGCGATGGCCTTGACGGTAAAACCCTCGAGCGCGTAGTTATCGCCGACCCTCTTGAAGTAGACGCATGCCTTGTCCGTCTGGCCGACCTGGTAATACAGGTCGCCAATGGTATTCAGGATGGTGAGGTCCTTAGGGTCTTCCTTGGCGATCTTCTCGTACTCGGCGATGGCGTTCTGCAGCTTGCCCTGCTGCTGGTACTTCTGAGCCGCAGCCATCACCTTCGTCTTGTTGAAGCCGAATCCGAGCGCCATAGACGAGTGGTTCCCCCGGGGCGTACTGGCGGCAAGCTTTGGCCCGCGGCCCGAATGTACAAGCTATCACGTCCGCAGCCGTGAAGGTAACCCGCTGGACAATAGCCGTTTCCCGAGTCCGGAACGGCCCTGGTCCCTTAAGGCTCCGCCCGTCTGTCAGACCGTGAGCTGCGATGGATCATTTAGAAACGGCCGTAAAGTATCACAAACAAACGTGCTGCCCAAGGGCCTCGGCCAACAAGCAGGGCGCTTGAACCCCGGTCCTGAGTACGGCGCAGTATAATCAGCCCGCACCTTGGAAAGCCGAGGAGGGCGGCTGCGACCTGCCGCCCCTGCACAGAGACCTGGCGGCATGAAGGCTCCACTGCCCAGCAATGAAGCGGCCCGGCTGGAAGCTCTCCGGCGATACAAGGTACTGGACACGCCACCCGAGCCGGCCTTCGACGATATTAGCCGTATCGCTGCACATGTTTGCGGGACGCCGCTGGCGCTGGTCAGCCTGGTGGACGCGGACCGGCAATGGTTCAAGTCCCGGATCGGCGTCGAAGCCGCCGAGACTCCGCGCGAGATCGCCTTCTGCGCTCACGCCATCCTCGGCAGCGATGTCTTCGAAGTGCCGGACGCCCTCGCCGACGAACGTTTTGCCCGCAATCCTCTGGTCACCGGCGAACCGCACCTCCGCTTCTACGCCGGCGCCCCGTTGATCGATCCCGAGGGCCATGCCCTTGGAACCTTGTGTGTAGCCGATCACAAGCCCCATATCCTCACGGCCGAGCAGCGGGACACGTTGCGCGCGCTGGCGCGGCAGGTCATGGTGCAACTGGAGCTACGGCGCCACCTGGAAGAACTGGCCACCGCCATGGCGGAGCGGCGCTTGGCGGAAAAGGAGCTGGACCGCTTCTTCGAGCTTTCCCCGGACCTGCTGTGTATCGCCGACTTGGATGGGCGATTCAAGCGTCTCAACCCGGCATGGGAAACCGTGCTGGGCTTCTCGAGAGAGGAGCTGATGGCCGCGCCTTATGTGGAGTTCGTTCATCCCGAAGACCGGAAGAGAACGGCGGCGGAGGCCCAGCAGTTGAGTCAGGGCACCGACACCCTGCAGTTCGAGAATCGGTACCGTACTCGTGACGGGCTCTATCGGTGGCTGCAGTGGACCTCGCGCCCCGCGCCGCAAGAAGGACTGATTTACGGCGTGGCGCGCGATGTGACCGAACTCCGGGATGCCGCTCGACGCCAGGCCGCCGGCTACGCTGTGACCCGCGTGCTGGCCGAGGCGGACTCGCTGAACGAAGCCACACCGCGCATTCTCGAAGCAGTGTGCTTCAACCTGGGATGGGAAATGGGCGCCATCTGGAGCGTGGACGAGAATGCCGGCGCGCTGCGCAACGTCGAGATCTGGCACCTGCCCCAGATCGATCTGGGCGAGTTTGAAGCCGCTACCCGCACCATCTTGTTCAAGCCCGGCATCGGACTTCCGGGGCGCGTGTGGGTGAATGGCCAAGCGGCCTGGATCCCGGACGTGGTGCGCGATCCCAATTTTCCGCGCGCCCCCTATGCCGACCGGGTGGGGCTGCACGGGGCCTTCGGCTTTCCAATCCGGCAGCGCGGCCAGGTAGTGGGCGTGCTGGAGTTCTTCAGTCGTGACATTCGCCGGCCCGACCCGGCGCTTTTGGAGATGTTCGATGCCATCGGCATCCAGGTCGGGCAGTTCATGGAGCGCAGGCAGGCCCAGGAGGCGCTCAAGCGCTACACCCGCGAGCTGGAAGCCGCCAAACAGGTGGAAGAAGAGAACGCGGCCCGCCTGGCCCAACTGGTAAAGGAGCTGGATGCCTCCCGGCGCCGCGCGGAGGAGGCCACGCTGGCCAAGAGCCGCCTGCTGGCCAACATGAGCCACGAGATCCGCACGCCCATGAACGCCATCCTGGGCATGACGGAGCTGGCGCTCGACACGCGTCTCACCCGCGAGCAGCGCGACTACCTGGCTGCTGCGCATGATTCCGCACAGGCGCTGCTGGCCCTGATCAACGACATCCTGGACTATTCCAAAGTGGAAGCGGGCAGGTTGGAGATCGATCGCGTCCCTTTCAGCCTGCGCGACACGCTGGATGAGACCGTTCGCGTGCTCGCTCTGCGGGCGCGTGAGAAGCGGCTGGAACTGGCTTGTCATGTGCATGCCGACGTGCCCGACGCCCTGGTGAGCGATCCGGGGCGGCTGCGGCAGATCGTGATGAACCTGGTGGGCAACGCCATCAAGTTCACGGAACGCGGCGAGGTCGTGGTGCATGTGGAAATGGAATCCGCCACGCGGAACGAGGTGCAACTGCGGTTCGCGGTGCGAGACACGGGCATCGGCATACCCGCCGGCAAGCAGGCCATGATTTTCGATCCGTTCGCACAGGCCGATGCCTCCACCACCCGCAAGTACGGCGGAACTGGGCTGGGCCTGGCCATTGTCCAGCAATTGGTGGAATTGATGGGCGGGCGCGTCTGGGTGGAAAGCGGAGAGGACCGGGGCAGCACGTTCCATTTCACGGCGCGGTTCGGCCTCCAGAAAGGAGCTGCCCTGCGCCGTGCACCCGAGCGGCTGCGAAGTCTCCGTGTGCTGGTGGTGGACGACAACCCAACCACACTCGGCATCTTGCAGGAGATGTTTGCCGGGTGGCGCATGCAGGCGGAGGCGGCAGCCAGCGGCGTGGAGGCCCTCGACTGGCTGCGCCGGGCTCGCGAGCAGGGCAAGCCTTTCGCCCTTGCGGTGATTGACGCCGACATGCCGGGGATGGACGGCTTCGAGCTGGCGGAGAAGATACAACGGGAACTGCAAGCCAGCCGCCCGCACGTCCTGTTGCTGACACCTCCCGGAGCTGACGGCGATGAGCGATGCCGCAGGTTGGGTGTGACCGGATGGGTGCGCAAGCCGGTGATGCAGTCCGAATTGTACGATGCTCTGATGACCGCACTGGATGGCGGAGTACGCGACCCCCGTCCGCAGCGCGTGAGCCGGTCTGTCCGTAGGAAGGAAGGATTGCGCATCCTTCTCGCGGAAGATAATCCCGTGAACCAGAAGCTGGCTGTGAAGCTGCTCGAAAAGCAAGGGCACCTTGTGCAGGTGGCCGCCAGTGGCAGGGAGGCGCTGGCTGCGTTGGATCGTGAGCGCTTCGACCTGGTGGTGATGGACGTGCAGATGCCCGAGATGGACGGCCTGGAGGCCACGCGCTCTCTCCGCGAGCGAGAGCGCGTGACCGGCGGCCATGTGCCCGTGATCGCCATGACCGCCCACGCCATGAGCGGCGACCGCGAGCGGTGCCTGGAAGCGGGCATGGACGCCTATGTCGCCAAGCCGGTTCAAAAACAGGAATTGCTGGCGGCGATTCGAAAGGCGACGCAACCCGCCAAGCCCGCGGTCTTCGATGAAGTAGAGCTGATGGAGCGCGTCGAAGGCGATACTCGCCTGGCGGTTGAGATGACGGAACTGTTCCAGGCGGACGCTCCCCAGCGGATTCATGCCATCCGTGAGGCGTCGGAGAAAAGCGATATGCGGACGCTGGAGTCGGAAGCGCACGGTCTGAAAGGATCGGCGGCCGGGTTGGCGGCGCACGCTACGGCAGAGGCCGCTGCCCGCCTGGAGAGCATGGCGCATGGGGGCGACCTCAGCCCTGCGCGGACCGCCTGCGCGGATCTCGAGGCCGCTTGTTGTGAGCTGGACGAAGCGCTGCAGGCCTTCCGCTCGCGTGTGCGCCGCAGGTCAGGGAAGGCCGGCAAGCGACCGGCGCGCGCGACCGCGGCCAAGCGAAAGAAGCGGACCGGGAGTCGCTGAAGCATGGCAGCCAAGACCCCAAAAGAGAAGAGAAGGACCGTGCTGGTCGCTGACGACGACTCGTCCATCCGGCTCCTGCTGAGCGAATTGCTGGGCAAGGCCGGATACGCGGTCACGGTGGCCCCGGACGGAACGGCCGCCATCCAGCACATTCGCAAGAAACCGTTCGACCTCGTGATGCTGGATGTCCACATGCCGGGCATGAATGGCCTGGAAGTGTTGCAGAAGCTGAAGGACCTTGGACGGCGCGCAAAGGTCATCATCATGACCGCGGACAACACCCCGGAGACCCTCCTCGAGGCGGTGCGTGAACAGGCGGATCGCTACGTTCCCAAGCCGTTTCGCACCCAGGCGCTGCTGGAACTGGTGAGCGAGACGCTGGAGGAGCAGCCTCCGGCGTCTCCCATCGAAGTCGTTTCGGCGCGGCCGCACTGGGTCGAACTGGTCGTGCCTTGTGAGCGCGCCCTGGCCGATCGCATCCAGGGCTTCATGATGGCGCTGAAAGCCGACCTGCCGGACGACGTGCGCAACGCCGTCGGCGATGCCTTTCGCGAGATGCTGCTCAACGCCATCGAGTGGGGCGGCAAACTCGATCCCCGCCGCAAGGTGCGCATCTCCTACCTGCGCGCCCAGCGGATGCTGATGTACCGCATTGCCGACCCGGGCGTGGGCTTCCACTTTGCCGGCCTGGAGCACGCCGCCATCAGCAATCCACCCGAGGACCCCATCCGGCACATGCGGGTTCGCGATGAGAAAGGCCTGCGCGCGGGCGGCTTCGGCATCCTGATGACGCAGCAGAAGGTGGATGAAGTGCTCTACAACGAAAAACAGAACGAAGTTGTGCTGATCAAGTACCTGGACTGAGAATTCTTGTCCGGGTCACTCACATTCTGATTCCCGTGACCGCGAATCTCTCGCCGTGTTGGGTGATTCCTGCGATACTTCGTGGGCGCCCGGTGTTCCGGACGCCCCGGCCGAGATGCAGGATTGGAAAGCACGCGTGTGGCTCTGGGGGCTATGGGTCGCCCTGATCGGGGCCTATGCCGCGGGCCTGGTCCACTCTGGAGAGCGCATTCTCGGGGGCGGCGCGGACTTTACCAGCTTCTATGGCGCAGCGCGCATCGTGTACAGCGGCGACGGTGAGTCTCTCTATCGCCTCGAGACGCAGCAAAAGGCACAGAGCGAATGGCGGCACCAGCCGCTGCCCTACTTGCACCCACCGTTCGAAGTACTGCTCTACCTGCCGTTGGCGCCCCTCCCCTTTGCTCACGCGTACGTGGCCTTTGTCTTGGTGAACGCCGCTTTGGTGGGAGCCGTGGCCCGGTTCCGACTTCCGAATGATCCAGCCGACGGGTCGGTTACTCTTCTTCAGGCCGTGGCCTGCCTGGCGTTCTACCCGGTTTTCCTGGCCATTGCTCATGGTCAGGACTCTCTCCTGCTCTTGTTGCTGTTCAGCCTGGCTTTGGTGGCACTGAAACGCGGCCAGGAATTTCGTTGTGGGGCATGCCTTGGCCTGGCGCTGTTCAAGTTCCAGTTCGTCCTGCCGTTGCTGGTCGCCTTCGCTTGGAAGAAGAGGGTGAGGGTCCTGACGGGAGTGCTGGTGACCGCAGTCCTCCTGGTATTGCTTTCGATGCTATTGGTGGGGTGGCGGGGAGTCGTCGAGTACCCGCATTTCTTGCTGGGAACCAGTCGAAATCCAGGCCTCGGGATCTACGACCCCGCCGGCATGCCTAACTTGCGGGGATTGCTTACGGCGATCCTGCCCGGCGGCTCCCAGTCCGGGGCATTGGCGATGACGGCGCTCTCGCTTTCGCTGGGCCTGCTCGTCGTTGCAGCGCGGCAGTGGCCCGCTATGGAGCCGGTCCCTTCTGCAGGGTTGGAGCTGGCGTTCGCCCTGAACGTGATCCTCGCACTGCTGGTCAGCTACCACCTGAACGGACATGACGTCAGCCTCATGCTGCTTCCCGTAGCGCTGATCGTTCGCCACCTCCGGGCCGGAAGGCCGGGCTCGCGGGTGCGACGCGCGGCCTTGTGCGGGCTGATTCTTGCGCTCTACTACCCGCCCTTTCTTGTGCCCAGTGCCGTCGTGCCGCCCGCGCCCATTTTCTGGGTGATGCTGCTACTAGCCGGAACACTGTTCGTGGAACTCCGCAGCGAGGTGCGCGCCTGATGTCCACCGAACCAGATCGACCGGTGGGCGGGAAGGACCGTCCGGCGCCCCTGTTGTGGATCGCACTTGGCCTCTTGCTGACGATACACGGCATGACCCTGGCTGAGCTGCGCCCACGCATCCTGGGCGGGGAAACCGACTTCACAGCGTTCTATAGCGCTGCGCGTGTCGTGGCGGAAGGCCGTGGCGCCCTGCTGTACAAGTTCGACACGCAGCGGGAACTCCAGCGTGGGTTTCCGGCGCGGCGCACGCCGCTGCTTTTTTATCATCCGCCCTTCGAGCTGCTC
>DATIGQ010000141.1 GCA_035454605.1 Terriglobales bacterium | reverse complement strand
ACCGCGAGCTCTGAACTGTGAACTGGGACCCCTACCTCAGGGGCTGAAGCGTGGGATTGCGGAAGCCTGGGGAGAAAATCGTCTTTCTGACTCTATAAATATAGAATAACAAGTTTGCAGGGGGAAAAGGCGCATTTTTCTCCAAAGTCTTTCCGCATACGCATGAACGAGTTAGCGAGAAGGTGGTGGTTTTGACACATTGACAGGAAAACAGTGGCTAGTGGTCAGTCCCCACGTCTGCGCCGAAAAGCATGGCGCAGACATGGGGCACCAGTTGTTCTGCGTTGGAGGAGCGGGCGGTTATACTGACAGGCATGGCGGTGATCAAGGACATTGCGGGGATCGCCAAGGGCATGTCGGTGACGCTCAAGGAGATGTTCCAGCCCACGGTGGTGGAGAACTACCCGGACGGCCCGGGGCCGCTGAAGGGGGCGGTGTTCCAGGAGCGTTACCGCGGGGTGCACGTCCTGCAGCGCGATGAAAACGGCCTGGAGAAGTGCGTGGCCTGTTTTCTGTGCGCGGCGGCGTGTCCTTCGAACTGCATCTACATCGAGGCGGCGGAAAATACCGCCGAGCGCCGCATCTCGGGCGCCGAGCGTTACGCCGCGGTGTACAACATCGATTACAACCGCTGCATCTTTTGCGGCTACTGCGTGGAGGCCTGCCCGACGGACGCCATCACCCACGGCCACGGCTTCGAGGTCGCCAGCTTCGACGCTTCCACGCTGGTCTATCGCAAGGAACAGATGCTGGCGCCCATGCCGGCGCTGGCGGAGAAAGCCGAGCCTTCCTAAGCGCACTTCGAGCCTCATTCTTTGCCGTTCGACGGCGGACGGCTTGCCGGGGCGCTGCGCCGGGTGTTAACTTCTTGAACAGCATCAGGGAGCGATCCGCCACGGCGGGTCCGGCAACCTGGCCCGAGACTGCCAAGGTGCCTGGAGCGCAGACAGCGCTCGATGTGCGGAGGGAACTCCGAAAGAAAGGTCTCGAGAGTAGCCGCCCTGATGTGTGGGCGGCATTTGTTTTGGGAACTACGAACTGTGAACTGCGAACTATGAGCGAGAATCCTGAAGCACTGAGGCAGCGAACCAAAGCCTTTGCGCTGCGAATCATCCGGCTGGTTCGCAGCCTGCCGAAGACGGATGAAGCGCGCGTGATCGGACGGCAGTTACTGCGCTCCGGCACTTCGATTGGGGCGAACCATCGGTCGGCGGGACGCGGGCGCTCGCGGGCAGAGTTCATGGCAAAGCTGGGTGTCGTGCTCGAAGAAGCGGATGAGACTGTGTACTGGCTGGAGCTTCTGGCGGAAAGCGGTATCGTCCCAGCCAAGAGAATGGGGAACATTACGCGGGAGGCCAACGAGCTGGTGCGAATCTTCTCCGCTTCCCGGCGAACGCTGCGGCAGTAAGGTACCTGTAGGCGTGCGGTTTGCTTGTAAGTTCACAGTTCGCAGTTCACAGATGATTTGATGGCTGATTTTCTCCAAACCGTACGCGAGCGCGTGGTGATTTATGACGGGGCCATGGGCACGCAGATCCAGGAGCGGGCGCTCACTGCCGACGATTTCCAGGGCAAGGAGGGCTGTAACGAGCTGCTGGTGCTGAGCCGCCCGGACGTCATCCGGGACATCCACGCGGCGTATTTCACCGCCGGAGCCGACGTGGTCGAAACCGACACGTTCGGGGCGACGCGCATCGTGCTGGCGGAGTACCAACTGGAGGACAAGACACGGGAGATCAACCGCGCGGCGGCGCAAATTGCGAAAGAAGTAGCCCGGGACTTCTCCGCCAACGGGAAGCCGCGGTTCGTGGCGGGGTCGATGGGGCCGACCACGAAGCTGCCGTCGCTGGGACACATCGGCTTTGACGAGATGGCGGCTGGCTACACCGAGCAGGCTCTGGGGCTGATCGAGGGCGGGGTGGACGTGCTGCTGATCGAGACCTCGCAGGACCTGTTGCAGGCCAAGGCTGCGCTGGCGGGCGTGTTCGACGCCATGCGTGACGCAGGGAAACGCCTGCCCGTTACGGTGCAGGTGACGCTGGAAGCGACGGGCACGATGCTGCTGGGGACGGAGATCGGAGCGGCACTCACGGCGCTGGAGCCCTTTGACGCGGACGTGATCGGGATGAACTGCGCCACCGGGCCGCGCGAGATGAACGACGCGGTGCGCTACCTGTGCCACAACTCCACGCGGCAGGTTTCCGTGCTGCCCAATGCCGGCCTGCCGCAGAACGTGGGCGGGAAAGCCGTATATTCGCTCACGCCGGAAGAGCTGGCGGAGTTCCACACGCTGTTCGTCAAGGAATACGGTGTGCGCATCGTCGGTGGTTGCTGCGGGACCACGCCGCGGCACATCAAGGCGGTGGCGGAGGCGGTGGCGAACCTGGAGCCGGCGAAGCGTGAGGTGCGCGCGGTGGCGGCGGCCTCGAGCGCGTACGCGTCGGTCCCGCTGGATCTGGAGCCCAAGCCGCTGATCGTGGCCGAGGAGATGAATACCACCACGCGGGTGGAGAAGTTCCGCAACCTGGTCCGCGGCGGGCAATACGACGAGATTCTGGCACTGGCGAAGAAGCTGGTAGCCGAGGGTTCGCACATGCTCGACCTGTGCTGCGCCATCGTGGGCGAGGACGAGAAGGGCTACATGACGCAGGTGCTGGAGAAGATCGCCACGCGGGTGCCGGCGCCGGTGCTCGTAGACTCGACCGAGGCCGAAGTGGTCGAGCAGGCGCTGAAACGCATTCCCGGGAAGGCGCTCATCAACTCCATCAACCTGGAGGACGGTGAAAAGCGGACTTCGCGGGTGCTGCCCATGGCCAAGCGCTATGGCGCGGCGGTGATCGCGCTGACCATCGACGAGGAGGGCATGGCGCTGACGGCGGAGAAGAAGACCGCCATCGCGCGGCGCATCTTCGAGCTGGCGACAGGGAAGTACGGCATCCGGCCGGTGGACCTGGTGTTCGACGCGCTGACGCTGCCTATTTCCACCGGACAAGAGGAGTACCGGACCGCGGGGCGGGAGACGCTGGAGGCGGTGCGGCGCATCAAGCACGAGCTGCCGGAGGTGACCACCATCCTGGGCGTGAGCAACATTTCGTTCGGGCTGGATGTGTACGCGCGGCGGGTGCTGAACAGCGTGTTCATGCACGAGGCGGTGAACCACGGCCTGGATATCGCCATCGTGAACTACCCGAAAATCTATCCGTTGTACAAGATCCCCGAAGCAGAAGTTGAGCTTGCCAGGAAGCTGATTCATTACGACACGTCGGCCGGGGATCCGCTGGCCAATTACCTGGCCCACTTCGCGAAGAGCGACAAAAAGCTGGAAGCCGCAGCCGTGGATGTGGTGCACCTGGCGGTGGAAGACCGGCTGAAGCACTGCATCATCAATGGCGAGAAGGCAATCGGGGAGGGGGCGGCGCGGCAGGCGCTGGAGCAGGTGCTGGAGGAGGCGCTGGTCAGCTACACGCCGCTGGACCTGATCAACAACGTCCTGCTGGATGCCATGCGCACCGTGGGCGACCTGTTCGGCGCACGCAAGATGCAACTGCCTTCGGTGCTGGATTCGGCTTCGGTGATGAAGCAGGCGGTGGCGTATCTGGAGCCGAAGATGGAGCGCGCGGCCGGCTCGCAAAAGGGAACCATCGTGCTGGCCACGGTGAAGGGCGATGTCCACGACATCGGCAAGAACCTGGTGGACATCATCCTGACGAACAACGGCTACCGAGTGGTGAACCTGGGAATCAAGCAGCCGGCGGACTCGATCATCGCGGCGGCCCTCGAGCACCGGGCGGACGCCATCGGCCTGAGCGGGCTGCTGGTGAAATCCACGGTGGAGATGAAGTACGTGCTGGAAGACCTGGAGCGGCAGAAGCTGGCCTTTCCGGTGATCTGCGGGGGAGCGGCGCTGACCCGCAAGTACGTGGAGGACGATCTGCGCCGCGAGTACTCGAACGGCGTGTTCTACGGCGAGGATGCCTTCGGCGGACTGCGCCTGATGGACGACCTCACGGCCAGCGAGGATTTACGCCAGGCGCGTCTTTCTGAGGGGCGCACTCGCAAGGAGTTGGCGCGCGCCACGGCAGCCGTTGCCGAAGCGCCGGCGGAACGCTCGCGCGTAGTGCGCACCGACGTCGAGATACCTAAGGCGGAGTTCTATGGCGTGCGGGTAAAGAAGGACTTCGAGCTCACCGAAGTCTTCCGCTATATCAACGAGACCGCGTTGTTCAAGAACCAGTGGCAGCTCAAGACCGCGTCCGCGTCCGACTATCAGGAGCTGGTGAAGGCCAGGTTCCGGCCTATCCTGGAAGGGCTGAAGCAGGAAGTGACGGCCGCGGGCTGGTTCGAGCCCAAGGCGGTGTATGGCTGGTTCCCGTGCCAGAGCAGCGGGAATGACGTGATCCTGTACCAGCCGGAGGATGGCAGTCGCCGGGAACTGCTGCGCTTCACGTTTCCGCGTCAGAAAGAAGGCCGTCGGCTCTCGATCGCCGACTTTTTTGCCGCCGAAGATTCCGGCCGGATGGACGTGGTCGGCGTGTCGGTTGTCACCATGGGCGCGCGGGCGTCAGAAGAATCGCATCGGCTGTTCGAACACGGCGAGTACACCCGCTATCTCTACCTGCACGGGCTGAGCGTGGAGACGGCCGAGGCGCTGGCGGAACTGCTGCACAAGCAGATGCGGGCAGAACTGGGCATCGGGAAAGACGACGCCGAGCGCATCACGGACCTGTTTCACCAGAAGTATCGTGGCTCGCGCTACTCGTTCGGCTATCCGGCGTGTCCAAACCTGGAGGACCAGACCAAGATCTTCGAACTGCTCGACCCAGAGCACACGATCGGCGTGCGGTTGACGTCGGGGTTCCAACTCGAACCGGAGCAAAGCACTTCGGCCATCGTGGTGCACCATCCCGACGCGAAGTACTTCGTGGTGTGATGGAGGTTGGCTCGCGCCGTAGTTGTACCAGCGACGGCTTATTTCTTTTCTGCGAAATCCACAACCACGGTGTCTTTCAGCCCGCCGTTGGCGTCGTCCATCCTCACTGTGCGGTGCGACTGCTTGCCAGCGGCGTCGGCAGTTGAAATCTGCAAGGATTGTCCCGTGGTGTGCAGGCTTCCGGGATTGGCCGGATCGCTCTGGGCCACGCTCTCAACCACTCGTTGCGAGCCGTCGGGCTGGGTGGTGGTGACGGTCATGGCGCGCTGGGTGAGGGGTGGACGGCTGCCTTCGGCCACGTTGGCGCCGCTGTTCGCGCGGGAAAACGTCTCCTGCACGGTGCGCTCGTCGCCAAACGCGTCTTTCGACGTGCGGGTCACGGTGCGTTCGTGCAGAGACTCGCGATCGTTGAGGTCGCGCCGGAAAACGCGCTCGTCCGACAGCTTGCCGCCTTCGCCGGTTTCCTCCATGGTCTGCTTTCGCACCTCATAGGTTCCCCAGCGTCCGCCGGCGTCGGGGCGGGAGTGGGTGGCGGTCACCTCGGTGATGCCGCCCTCCTTGCGCTCCACCTGGTGGACGCGCTCGACGGCCGAGAAGGCGCCGTTCACGTCGGGCATCAAGACCGTTTTCTTCACTTCGCGCGTGTCCGGGCCCGTCTCCGTGGATACCTCCACGGTCCGCTCGACCGCTTGCAGGCGGCCGTTCACGTCAGGGCGGGAGGTGCTGCGGGTGGTCCGCTCCACACCGCCGGGCAGGGTGCGCGTCTCCGCCTCGCTGCTGCGGAGCAGAGAGCGGCTGCCGTCGGGGTTGCGGCCATACTCCTTCACCACCACGCGCGTGGTCTGCGCATCCACCTGAATGGTCTCTTCCTCGCGTTCGAGCAGAGGCCGGTAGCGGCCCTCGATGTCCGGTGACTCGATGACCTGCGTGCGGGTCTTGCCGTCCTGGCTGCGCGTCTCGGTGACACGGCTGGGGGATTCGGTTCCGGTGGAGTCGCGGCGTTGCGTGGTCCTGCGCGAGAATTCGTC
>DATIGQ010000140.1 GCA_035454605.1 Terriglobales bacterium | reverse complement strand
CTCGAGGTCGAGGGCGAAGTCACTCTGCGCTCCGTCCTCGACGCCCTCGAGACCCGCTACCCCATGCTGCGCGGCACCATCCGCGACCACGGCACTCTCCAGCGCCGGCCGTTTCTGCGCTTCTTCGCCTGCGAGGAGGATCTTTCCCACCAACCGCCTGACACACCCTTGCCCGCCGCCGTCGCCTCCGGCGCCGAACCGCTCTTCATCGTCGGCGCCATCGCCGGCGGCTAGCAGCACCACACCAACCGGCTCCTTAAATCCTTGTGAGGGTGCCCCATGTCTGCGCCACGCCCTTCGGCGCAGACGTGGGAGAGGAAGGCACTCAGAGCACACAGCTGGAGCGCCAGGTTGGCCTGATTCGTATCAGGGCACGGCTTTAGCCGTGCCCTGCGCGACTCCCTATCTCATTGTCATCCCGAGCGCAGCCCGACCGTTCCCGAGCGCAGGCGAGGGAGGAAGGGAGGGCGAAGTCGAGGGACCTCGGGGTTGCTTTTGGGATCGTCCGTGGCTGCGCCAGGCGGCGGACCGCGACCCTTCGTGTTTGCCGGAGCCTGCCCTGAGCCTGTCGAAGGGTGTCCTTTGTGGTTTAGCTTTTCCTGCCTCCTCCGTTGACCACTGCCCCATTTCCGGGTAATTGACTCCGTTCTCTCCTGCGCGTAGAGTTCCGCTACCTTCCAGCCGCCGTTTCTCCAGCCACAACCGAAACGCGTCACAACCGCCAGCCAAGCGGTCTTGGCGCAGGCCGCCTCGATTTACACAGCGCTTTTCGCGGTCCAGGGCGCATCTGGAGGGTAAAGACACGCATGCTACAATATGTAGCGATACCCTCTTGACACGCCCTATATGTGGGAGTAATGTCCCATCCCACGTGCAACGCGTCCCTGGGGTGAGGGTCGCGTTCCGGTCCCGTTTTGGGGCTGATTTTCACGCGGTGGCCCCCGTCGCTCCGGTGTGGATGCCGGTCGCGATTCGTTAGGGGATAGCGACAGAAGCAAGGGTGTTCCGGGGCTTCCCGGTGCGCCCCAGAGGCTCCATCTTGCCTCCTCGTCCCGGCAACGGGACCCCGCGGCGGGACGCCCTCCTGTGGTCAAAAAACAGGCGATACCAGACGAATTAGGAGGTCAGCGATTTCTATGGAAGCCGATGCCCTTCGCTACACGCCTTCGACGCTCCCGGCCGATCCCAGTGCCGACCCCGGCCTGAACTGGTCTTCCTGGTCGCGTTGCGAGTCCAGTTTCAGCCTGCTCCTGGTGCCCCAGCATCCCGGCGTATTCGCGCTCGCCGAGGAGATCGCTGCCCCCGCCGGCGCCGCGGCCCGCCGCATGTTGGCGCTGTTCCATGTGTCCGAGGCCGACAATCTCAGCCGCGCCCTCAGCCGCCTGTTCGCCGCCGAAAGCCCGCTCCGCAGCAAGCTCGAGGAGGGCCGCTGCTACATGCGCTACGCCGTCATTCCTGAGGATGCCCGCCGCCGCGCCGTCGCTGCCGCGCTCACGCAATGGCTCGCCGCCGCTTCCGACTCCGCCGCCGCCCTCAGCACCAGCGCCGGCTCGCCGGGCGCTGCGCCGCCTACGGATCCGGCCGCCAATCCCAAAATCGGCAACCGTCAACCGAAGGACATGCGTCCTTCGCCGCTGCCCGCGGGCTTCTAAGGTTCCGCCGTGGGCACTGGCACAGCCAGTTCTGAAAGAGGAGAATAGAAGATGGGCGACATCACACCGAAGATCGGGACCCCGGGTCCCAGCCCTGTCGTCGTGAAGGTGAACCAGCAGACCGGCGCCGCTCCCGCCGCCGAAAAGACGGCCGCCAAGAAGTCTGCCCCCGGCCTCGCCTTTCGCCGTTATTTCACCCAGGGCGGCGTCTCCCCCTACGACCAGCTCGAGTGGGAGCTGCGCACCGCCCTCATCACCGACGCCCAGGGCAACGTCATCTTCGAGCAGAAGGACGTCGAGGTTCCCAAGGACTGGTCCATGACCGCCACCAACATTGTGGCGTCAAAGTACCTGCACGGCCGCCTGGACACTCCCGAGCGCGAATCCAGCGTCCGCCAGCTTATCAGCCGCGTCGCTGAGACCATCCGTGACTGGGGCCTGGCCGCCGGCTACTTCCGCACTCCCGTCGACGCCGCCATCTTCCATGACGAGCTCACGTATTTGCTGGTCAACCAGTACGCCGCCTTCAATTCGCCGGTCTGGTTCAACGTCGGCTGCGACCGCCTGGAGCCCAACGCCGACGCCACCAACTGGCACTGGAATCCCGCCGCCGCGCGCGTCGAGTTCGCCCGCACCGGCTACCGCAATCCCCAGTGCTCGGCCTGCTTCATCAATTCCGTGCAGGATTCGCTCGATTCCATCCTCACCCTCGCCAAGACCGAGGGCATGCTGTTCAAGTTCGGCTCCGGCACCGGCACCAATCTCTCCACCCTGCGTTCTTCCATGGAAGCGCTCGCCGGCGGCGGCACAGCGTCCGGCCCGCTCAGCTTCATGAAGGGCTATGACGCCTTTGCCGGCGTCATCAAATCCGGCGGCAAGACCCGCCGCGCCGCCAAGATGGTCATCCTCAACATCGACCATCCCGATATCGTGGACTTCATCGAGTGCAAAGCCAAAGAGGAAGCCAAGGCTTGGGCCCTGGTGCAGGCCGGCTACGATGGCCACTCACCGGACGCGGAAGCCTATTCCTCCATCTTCTTCCAGAACGCCAACAACTCCGTGCGCGTGACCGACGACTTCATGCTCGCGGTCGAGCGCGACGCCGATTTCACCACTCTCAGCGTCCGCGACCATCGCCCGGTCTCGACCTACAAGGCCAGCGAGCTGCTGCGCAGGATCGCCCAGGCCACCTGGCAGTGCGGCGATCCCGGCATGCAGTTTGATACGACCATCAATCGCTGGCACACCTCCAAGCACACCGCCCGCATCAACGCCAGTAACCCGTGCTCGGAGTACATGTTCCTCGACGACTCCGCCTGCAACCTGGCCAGCCTCAACCTCATGAAGTTCGCCCGCAACGGCAGCTTCGACGTCGAGGCCTACCGCCACGCCGTGGACGTCGTCATCACCGCCCAGGAGATCCTGGTGGATGGCGCCAGCTACCCCACCGAGTCCATCGCCCGCAACTCGCA
>DATIGQ010000139.1 GCA_035454605.1 Terriglobales bacterium | reverse complement strand
CCCCAGCCAAATGAAGCTGGCGCAATGCACCGCGATGACCAGGACCGCTAGCGCGACAATGACCCAGGAGGCACGCATGCATGGCCCGCCGCCGAGAATCCGTCCAGCGGGAATTGGTTGGGCATTCTAGACTATCGGGCCCCAGGGCGGGGTTCCTTGGGGCGCGCCTGATCCTCAATGTGGGCTGCCCCGCCCTTATCGCCCCCGCTCTTGGGGCGATAAGGTGGGAGCGTCGCCCTTTCTCCGGTTAGCTCCGGTTTTTGGAACAAGTAGGTGCGAGCTGGTTGCCGATAGACTATAAGTTGGCTGCACGGGCCTTTATGGACAAAGCTAAGCGTAGGTTTCATATGGTGGTGGGCTCGGCGCTTATCCTCTCAGCCATCTCGATGGCAGTGGCCCTGAACCTCGATAGGATCAGAGGACTTGCTGGATATCGGCTTGGGCTCCTGTTGGCAAGCGTTGTTGTGTGCGCCGCTTCATTTGTGGGATGGCTCTGGTTTCGAGATAACGAGTTCGTTCGTAGTAGCTGGATGGGGCTTCGCGCAGTCGCGATGCTACTGATTGTCATTGGGGCGGCGAATCTTTGGCTGGGCGGACCTACACAATTTTCTACGGTCGTTGGAGGACTAGGTGCCTTGCCCTTGGCTGTGGTCAGTGTTCGTATCCGATCGCTCGCCAGAAGGATTCGAGTAGAAAGGGGAAACAGGAGCTGACCGTCTTGACCGCCAGGCCCTTCCGAAAGAGCGGTTGCTTTCGTTAGCGGTGCGCGCTCTACGCCGCTACGCCACGCAGGTTGCAGGTGCTACAGCGAGGGTGCCCCACGTTCGCGCCCGCCTTTGGCGCGTACGTGGGAAAAACGATCGAATTACGGCGTGGCCGCAATCACCTTGCTGACGTTCTGCCACAGGTCGGCGGCGGCGGCCTCGGTCTGTTTCTCCGCTTGCTTGTTCCACTTCTTCTGTGCCTTCATGTTCTTCTCCACCAGATCTTTGAAGGCGCGGCGGAACTCTTTCTCATTCATCTTCTCTTCGCTCGCCCAGATGGACCACTGCATCAGGCTGTCCAGGGGCACCATCTTGGGACGCGCCTGCCCGGTGAGGAACTGATGGTAGGCAGAACTGATCAGGCGGCGGGAGCGCAGTTCTTCCGCGCTGTCCTTGGGTGAGACGAACTTGTAGGACGTGTTCTTGGCCGGCGCCAGCTTGTGCAACTCCAGGCAGAACGCGCGCATGATGAACGTGGTTTCGCCCGTCTCCGGGACGGCAAAGTGCATGGCGCCGGGCGGCGCGGCCGAGCGCCCCGCCACCTCGCCGGTGATTCCTTCCGTTATCATTTTCTGGAAGTCTTTGAGCGCGGGCCCGCCACCCCCCAGGATGCCGGCGATCACGCGCCCGATGAAGCCCTTGGGCTTCAGCACTGCGCCATGCGGCACGAACACCTCCCGCGCGCAGGGCCGCAGGTTCCGCACATGGACCTCGAACACTTCCCCGGTGGAGGTTCCCAGGCCGTTGATCTCGACCTTGATGTCGTCTTTGTCCTCTCCCTCCATGTGAGAGAGATCGATGGCCCCGCCGCAGTCGGGCTCCATGTCAAAGGGCCCGGGACTCAGCGGCAGCGCCGCCGCCTCCGCCGGCCGCGGCGGCGTGGGAGGCTGTCCCCGGCGCACGATGGTGAATTCCCCCGGCAGCAGGTACACGATGCCCACCACCTTGGGATCGATGTTGCGCACCCCGGTAATGCGTTCCAGGCCATACACCGTGGTTTCATCCACGGCATGGAAATCCGCCAGCGTCGGCTGTTGCACGTCCGGGCCGGGCAGCGCCCCGGGCGCGAGGTCAGACAGGCTGTTGATGGCGTTGACCGCGGCGCTGCCGCGCGTAGCGTCAATCGCGAACTCGGTCCCGATGGCTCCCACCACCGCGGTCGGCGTGCGCACTTCGAACCCGGCGGTCGGCTTGGTCATCTTCACCACCCGCGCCCGCATGCGGCCATACAGCAGCTCCGCCAGCGATTGCTGCGACTGGGCGTCGTGCTTCACCACGCGCAGCTCGGATTCGCTGCCCAGGGTGAGCAGCGAGCCATCCACCAGATTGAGTCGCATGTGCCCCTTGCGGCTGGTCTCGAGGATGTCGTTCCAGGCCACCGGGTCGGGCGCCTTGGCTTCCGCCTTCGCGCTGGCGTGCGTGATCCAGCCTTCGGGCAGCACCCGCGCCACCTTGCCGGCCTCTTCGGCCACCAGGCTCGGGGATGCCAGGAGAACCAACACCATTCCGATGAAGAGCCGATGCATGGGCAGGGACCTCCGGCAGAATTCTAAGCCGGGTGGTATGGTCTGGGACTAAAGAAAAGTCGGGAAAATCAGTCTGATTCACCGGGTCGTTCGGTTGTACAAAAAACCATACCCGTATTCTAAAAACCGCATCTTGAATGACGGTTCAGGTCTATAATCTTCTAACGGTCGGGAATGGAAGGAGTTAGTCAGCCCGCCTCCTACAGCCTGTGGAACGTAACTTGCATCTCAACAGCGAAGTCCCGAAAGCAAGGGAGAACGGCCACGCCACGCGTGTGCCGCAATACCCGGTGAAGAGAGAGCTGCAAGTCCGCCTGACCGCCGCCGTGCTCGGGCTGTTCACGGTCGCTGCGGTCATCTTCGCCTGGACAAACTACCAGCAGGAGCAGCGTTACCCCGTTCCGGACGACGGCGTCTGGTGGGTGGAGAGCGAAACCGGCCTGCGCGCCGAGCGCGTCCTGCCCGACGGCCCCGGAGAAAAAGCCGGTATCCGCGCCGGCGACCGTCTTACGGCCGTCAACCAGCAGCCGGTGAGCAAGGTGGGCGCGCTGCACCGCGCCATGTACCGCGCCGGCATCTGGACTAAGGTCCCCTACAGCCTGGAGCGCCAGCAGGTCCCGCTGGATGTCCCCGTCATCCTCGCCCCGGCTGACAAGAGCCTGAACACCGGCCTGCGCCTGATTGCGCTGGTGTATCTCGGCATCGGCCTCTACATTCTGCTGCGCCGCTGGACGGCGCCCAAGTCCACGCACTTCTACGTCTTCTGCCTGGTCTCATTCATCTTCTATGCCTTCAAGTACACCGGGAAGCTCTCGCCTGTGGACCAGTCGTGGAGCGAATTCGATCAGATCATCTACTGGTCGAACGTGGTCGCGGGGCTGTTGCAGCCCGCGCTCTTCCTGCACTTCGCCCTGACCTTCCCGGAGGACAAGGAATTCGTGCGGCGCCACCGCTGGCTCCCGGCAGCGGCCTACGCGCCCGGCGCCGGCCTGTTGCTCATCCAGATCTTCACCCTGACGCAGTTTGCCGGCAACGAGCTGCTGCGCTGGAACCTGGACCGCCTGCAGTTGCTCTACCTGGTGGCCTATTTCGCGGTCGCCGCCGGCGTCCTGTGGCACACCTACCGCCACGCCGATACCCCCATCCTCCGCCAGCAGATGAAGTGGGTGACGCGGGGCACGGTGCTGGCCATCACTCCGTTCGCGCTCTTCTACGTGCTGCCCTACCTGGCGGGCGCGCTGCCCAACGCGGCCATGAAGATCTCCGCTTTCTCTTTGGTCTTCCTGCCGCTGACCTTCGGGTACGCCATCGTGCGCTATCGCCTGATGGACGTGGACCTGATCTTCAAGCGCGGCATGGCCTACACGCTGGCCACCGCCGCCATCGTCGGCGTCTTCTTCGGGATGGTGGGCCTGGTGGCGGAGACGGTGCACACCCAGCTCCCCGGCACCGGCACCTACGGGCTGATCGCCGCCATCATCGTCACCGCGCTGTTGTTCGAGCCCTTCAAGAAGTGGATCCAGGAGCGCATCGACCGCGTCTTCTACCGCCGCCGCTACGACTATCGCCAGACCCTGATCGAATTCGGCCGCGAGCTCAACTCGGAAACCAACCTGGACCGCATGCTGGCCTCGGTGGTGGACCGCCTGGCGCGCACCTTGCTGGTGGACCGCGTCGCCGTCTTCCTGGCCGACGACGCCGGCCGCCTGGCGCTGGCCCGCTCGCACGGCATCTCCTTCTCCGGCGAGCTTGACCTCAGCTTCCTCGAAGCCTCGCGTCCGGAGTGGGAGGAAGGCCACCTGTTCTTCGAGCACGCGCGCCACGCCTGGCGCGAGACGCCGGCGGCGCAGCACACCATCGCCCAGCTCGACTTGAACTATTTCCTGCCTTGCCAAGTGCAGAACCGCATGGTGGCGGTAATCGGTTTGGGCAAGACCATGGAAGGCGACTTCCTTGACTCCGAGGACGTCGAGCTGCTCGAGACCCTGGCCGGATACGTCGGCATCGCGGTGCAGAACGCGCGCCTGGTGGCCTCGCTCGAACAGAAGGCCGCGCAGTACGAACGCCTGAAGGAATTCAGCGAAAACATCGTCGAGAGCATCAGCGTAGGCGTGATGGCGGTGGATCTCGAAGACCGCATCGAGAGCTGGAACTCGCAGATGGAGGTGATGTTCGCCACCCCGCGGGCCCAGGCCCTCAACCGCCCATTGGGCGAAGTGATGCCCGCCGAATTCGCCGAGGAGTTCTACCGCGGCCGCCAGACCCCCGGCATCCGCAACCTGTACAAGTTCCGCATGGCGTCGCCG
>DATIGQ010000138.1 GCA_035454605.1 Terriglobales bacterium | reverse complement strand
GAGCAGCAGGCTGGATTCGAAGTCCGAACCCGTGGCCGTGTATGCGATGGTCCGCGCGCGCTCCCGCAGGTTCAGCCGCCGGGAGCGCTCTTCCGCAGGGCCCAGCAGCCGCGTGAGCCTGCGCCGCAGGTTGGCCGTCTTGGCCGCATACGGCTCGCTGCCCGCTTCCCCGCGCAACAGGAACACGCCGGCGCTTGCCGGTATCGCGGCCAGGATCTCCGCATCACGGTCAGGTGAAAACTCGACAGCCTGTGCCAGCACGAGAGGATTTTCTCACCACGGAGACACAGAGATGCGGAAATCGACGCTCACTGAGCACTGGCCACTGACCACTGCCTCACCGGAAGCTGGCGCTTCCCACCCGCTGGCGGAAGTCCTGTCCCTGCATTTCGATCTTGCGGCACATCTCCTGCAGGCGGGAGCGCATGCGCTCCCCGATGCGGTCTCCCAGGGTCTCCTCGCGGGCGGCCCGCGCCGCCCCGGTAGCGGTCGAGGGCGGCAGGTCGGGGAAATTGGTGGTGATGATGGTCGTGCGGCGGTCGTTGTAGCGCGTGTTCAGGATCAGGCTGACGGTGTCCCACACCCACTCCGTCGGCTTCACGGCGCCCAGCTCGTCCAGCGCCAGGACCTCGGCCTCGAATACCGGGCGCAGCAGTTCCATCTCCGTGGTCTGGACCGAAGGGTTGTAGGAATTCTGGATCTGCTTCAGCAGGTCGCGGTAGTCCGTGAACAGGCAGTGCGCCCCTTTGGTGCGGATCAGCTCTTTGAGGATGCCGACCGCCAAATGGGTCTTGCCCACGCCGATCGAGCCCACCAGCAGCAGTCCGGTAGACTCGAGCGGATACTCTTCGACAAACCTTCCCGCGGCCAGCCGCGCCGACGCCAGCGACGGATGCGCCCCGGGAAAGTCGGCATGGAAGTCGGAAAGTTCGCAGTGCTCGTAGCGCGCCGGGATGCGCGCCTGCTCCAGCAGCTTCTCCGCTCGCCCGGCGATGCGGCAGTCGCAGCGCGTCCGCCGCCCGCCCTCGACTTCCCTCCACCCCGAGCCCCGGCACAGCGGGCAGACTTTCTCCTCCACCACGGCCATGGTCAGCACTCTACGTCGGCAATTCGGCCGGACGCAACTACGATGCTTGGGGTGCGGCTCTCAGGCTGTGCGCTTCTGGCGTTTGCTGTGGAAAGCAGAGGAAAACTCGGCCCGCGCGCCTGTCCATGGGCTGAGCGGGGCCGATCTTGGGGCTTCCCCGGCCCGGTTGCCGGTCTCACGGCCGTCCTGTAAAATAAGAGCTTTGCTGCGAGGAGTTTTTCCGGACATGAAAGCCAGTATCCATCCTGCCTACAACGAAGTGCGGGTGCACTGCGCCTGCGGCAACACCTTCACCACGCGCTCCACCCACAAGGGCAACATCAACGTGGAGATTTGCTCCAACTGCCATCCTTTCTTCACCGGCAAGCAGAAGCTCATCGATACCGCCGGCCGCGTGGAGCGCTTCCGCAGGAAGTACGCCAAAGGGAAAGAAACCAAGAACTAAGGTCCTGACGTGCTCCAGCCTCCGCCCCACGGAGGCTTTTGTGTGTCTACCCGTGCGGGTGCCCCACCCTGGTCGCTCATGCTTTCGAGCGACAGGTGGGCGAAGATCACACCGCCTGCGTGCACCACTTGCACCGCGTCGCCGCCGCCGCGATCGGCTCGGTGCAGGCCGGGCAGTTCTTGGTGGCTGGCCCAGGCTCCGGCTTGAACATCGCCTTGGCGATGAGAAACACCACCAGCGCGATGATCGCAAAGTCCACGACCGCGCCGGCAAAGTCGCCCACCAGGAACTTGCCCGACCCGATCTCGAAGGTGATCTGCCGCCATTCTCCGCTCGGCGTCACCATGCCCACGAAGGGCATGATCAGGTCGTTGACCAGCGCCGTCACCACCTTGCCCACCGCCGCCCCCAGGATGAACCCGGTAGCCAGCGCCATCACATTGTTCTTCAACAGGAATCCTCGGAATTCACCCACCATAGCTGCCTCCGGACTGCGGAAATCAATGCGCGGCCGGATTCTCGCACAAACGCCCGACCCGTAGAAGGCAGCGCCTGTAAAATAAAAGCCTCGTGCAGAAGCTCTGGGACAGCCCGCCCTCGCCCGCTGCCGCGCCTGTCGCGGCGGCTGTGCCTGGGTGTGTGCGCATCGGCCGGGTCGAGATCGCCCCCGCGACGTTCCTCGCACCTATGGCCGGCGTTATCGACACTGTCTTTCGACGCTTCATCCGCAACCTGGGCGGCTGCGGACTCATCATGACCGAGTTCACCTCCGCCGATGGCGTTTTGCGCGCAAAAGACAAGAAGGCGCGTCGCTACCTGCACTTCTACGACGACGAGCATCCCATCTCGGCGCAGCTTTTCGGCAGCGATCCCCAGGTCATGGCCGATGCCGCCCGCCTGGTCGAGGACCTGGGTTTCGACCTGGTGGACCTCAACCTGGGCTGCCCGGCGAAGAAAGTCGTGAAGTGCAACGGCGGCTCCGGCCTGCTGCGCGACCTGCCGCGCATCCGCCAGATCTTCGAGCGCGTGCGTGCCGCCGTCCGCATCCCTTTCACGGTGAAGTTCCGCGCCGGCTGGAACGATCAGGAGATCGTGTGCGTTGAACTCGCCCGCATGGCCGAGGACTGCGGCCTGAACGCCGTCGCGCTGCACGCCCGCACCCGCGAGCAGGGCTACACCGGCACCGCCCGCTGGGAGTGGATCGCCTCCGTCAAGCACGCCGTCGGCATCCCGGTGGTCGGCAACGGCGACATCCGCACTCCGGAGGACGCCGCCTCGATGGTCGCCCGGACCGGCTGCGACGCGGTCATGATCGGCCGCACCGCCGCCTCCAATCCGTGGATCTTCCGCCAGATCGCGCAGTACGCGGCCACCGGAGCGTACGAGCAGCCCAGCGACGCCGACCGCTACCAGATGATCCGCACCTACTTCCGCATGCTCATCGACGAGCAGATGCCCGGCGCCGAAGGCAAGATGAAGCAGTTCGTCTCCTGGTTCACGCACGGCGTCTCAGGCAGCAGCGCATTGCGCAAAGCCGTCTACGAATCCCGCACCGAGCAGCAGATCCTGGAGCGCGTGGAAGTCTTCTTCGAGAGTTTGCTCGCTCAACCGACGCCCTCCGCCTGACGTTCGGCCCTGACGGTGCCCCACGTTCGCGCCGTGCTCTTCGGCGATAACGTGGGTTTAGAATTCTGTCTGCGTCAAGACCTTGACCGGCAAGCTCTACTGACGGGGCACGGGCGCGACCGCCCCCCGCCGCCACCTTCATCTCCAC
>DATIGQ010000137.1 GCA_035454605.1 Terriglobales bacterium | reverse complement strand
GAGACGCTGTGGCCCGACTTCCGCGGCCGGCACCTGCTGGAAGCCATCGCCGAGTTCCAGAAGCGCGAGCGGCGTTACGGCGGCCTGGTCTCTTCCAACGGCAAGCACTGAGCGATGAAGCGCGTCGCCACCGCGGTGGTGCTCATTCCGCTGGTGCTCGTGGCCGTGTTTCGCGCGCCGCTGTGGACCTTTGCCATTCTGGTCGGGCTGATCGCTCTGTGGACCGCCCAGGAATATCTGAACCTGCTACCGCACTATGGGGTTCTGCCGTTTCGCTGGCTCACGCTGCTTCTGGTTGCGACGTGTTTTCTGGTTCCTTTAGGGCTGGAGGGCAGCAGCGTCAGTTCGAACTGGCTTGCGGCGCCAGCGGCGGTGGCCATGGTGGCCCTGTACGGCGCGCCCTTCCTCTTTCTGATTGCCGGGTTCCGACGCGAGAGCTTGGCGGGTACCCTGCCCGCGGCGGCGCTTTCGCTTTTCGCCTTGCCCTATGTCGCGCTTCCGTTGCTCTCGATTGTGTTCATCCGGCTGCTACCGGCGGGCGCGTTTTTCCTGGCCCTGTTGCTGATCCTGGTGTGGGCGGGAGACATCGCCGCCTATTACGTGGGCCGGACTTTCGGCAGGCACCTGATGGCGCCGCGTATCAGTCCGAAAAAGACATGGGAAGGGGCGGCCGCTTCGATCATTGCTTCGATCGCCCTGGCCATAGGGCTGGCCCAGTCTGCACCTCGCATCGGCCAGTGGTTGAGTCAATGGGCCCTGGTGCAGGGCTTCCTTTCCCAAGGGCTGCTGGCGCCACCCAGTTGGGTCCCGCTGGTGCTTGCTGTTGCAATCAATGTTGCCGCGCAACTGGGAGACCTTGCGGAATCAGTTCTCAAGCGGGGCGCAGGCGTAAAGGATTCCGGCGGCTCGCTGCCCGGACACGGTGGCATGCTGGACCGTATCGATGCGCTGCTCTTCGCTGCCCCGGTGGCCATGGTAGTATTCGTTTTCACCTACAGCTACTTCATTCCTCCGTCCTAGCGGTGAGCGGCCAGCTTTGACCAAGCGCATCGCCATCTTGGGCTCGACCGGCTCCATCGGGAACAGCACGCTCAGCATTGTCGAACGCTATCCCGAGCGGTTCGCCGTGGTGTCGCTGGCTGCGGGAGGTAACGTCGAAGCGGCGTTCGCCCAAGCCAAGCGGTGGAAGCCGCGCATGGTTTCGATGGCCACGGCCGAAGCCGCGGAGAAGCTGGCCAACAAGCTGGCAACCGAGGGCTTGCAGGCTATCGAAGTCGCCAGCGGACCGGAGGGCGCAGTCCGGGTCGCAACCCACCCCGAAGCCGATTTTGTAGTCAGTGCCATCGTGGGCGTGGCGGGCCTGGAAGCAACCTATGAGGCGGTGAAGGCAGGCAAGCAGGTCGGACTGGCCAACAAGGAGTGTCTGGTGGCGGCCGGCGAACTGCTTACGGCTGAGGCGAAGAAGCAAGGCAAGCCGCTGCTGCCCATCGACAGCGAACACAATGCGGTCCACCAGTGCATGCGCGGCGGCCGGCTGGCCGAGGTCCGGCGCGTGTGGCTCACGGCTTCCGGGGGACCGTTCCTGGACGTTCCCCTCAGCGAGTTTCCCGGCATCACGGTGGAGCAAGCCTTGAACCATCCCACCTGGAAGATGGGCCGGCGCATCACCATTGACTCGGCCACGCTGATGAACAAGGGCTTCGAGGTGATCGAGGCCTGCCGGTTGTTCGGCTTGCCGCCTGCTCACGTGGAAGTCCTGGTGCATCCGCAAAGCACGGTGCATTCCATGGTGGAGTTCGTGGATGGCAGCATCCTGGCGCAGCTTTCGGTGACCGACATGCGCCTGCCCATTCTTTATGCACTCACGTACCCGGAGCGCGTGGAGAGTGACCTGCAGATGCCCCTGGGTGACCTTCGTCATCTGGATTTTCGCCCCCCGGACATGGCAAAGTTCCCTTGTCTGGCCCTGGCCTACCAGGCGGCGGAGGCCGGAGGGGCCAAAACGGTAGCCCTGAATGCCGCTGACGAGGTGGCGGTGGCCGCGTTTCTGGACGGCGACATCCGCTTTGACGAGATCCCCCGTACGATTGAGAGGGTCCTGGATGCAACAAAGGCGGTCCCTCCGGAATCTATTAAGCAGGTTCTGGCCATGGACGCCGAGGCCCGCAGGCAAGCCCGGGAGCAGGTGGCCGGCCGGGCCGGCGGCCGTGCCGCGGCCTCCCGCGCCGCAAGGTAGCGAACGGGAACTTCGGTACAATATCGGTACAATAGAGGTAGCGAACTGATTCCGTGATCGAAATCCTTTTCAGCAACATCGTCTCGGTGGCGGTCGTGCTCGGGGTCATGATCCTGGTGCACGAGTGGGGCCACTTCGCGGTCGCCAAGCTGTTTGGCGTGCGGGTGGAAGTGTTCTCGGTCGGATTCGGCAAGAGGCTGTGGGGCGTGAAGCGCGGCGATACCGACTACCGCATCAGCGCTATCCCGCTGGGCGGCTACGTCAAGATGGCGGGCGAGAACCCCATGGATCAAGTCAGCGGGGCGCCCTACGAGTTCATGTCGCATCCGCGCTGGCAGCGGTTGCTCATCGCACTGGCCGGGCCGTGCATGAACATCGTGTTGTCCGTAGCCCTGCTTACGGGCGTCTTCATGGTGCGCTACGAGCACCCGGTCTTCCTGGACAAGCCCGCCCTCATCGGTTGGGTGCTGGAAGACTCCGCCGCCGCCAAGGCCGGGTTCGAGGCGGGTGACCTCATCGTCAAGATCGATGGCATCGAGAACCCGACGTGGGAGCAGGTGTTCCCGCAGGTGATGCTCAGCCCCAACCAGCCCATCGAGGTCACCCTGAAGCGCGGCGACCAGCTACTGGTGAAGACCATCCGCCCGGACGCCGTTGGCCCCTCGGAAGTCGGCAGCCTGGGCCTGCTGCCGGACAAGCCCAATACCGTGACCGCCCTGGAGCCGGGACTGCCCGCCGAAAAAGCCGGCATTCAGCCGGGTGACGAGATCGTAGGGCTGAATGGCGTCCCCATGCGCTCCATGCCGGCCCTGCAGCGCTATTTGCAGCAGAATGGCGAGAAGCCCGTGGTGGTCAACCTGGTGCGCCAGCAGGATCAGCTTGACATCTCGCTGACGCCGGTGAAGGCGGAGCTGGAAGGCGAGCAGTTCTATCGTATCGGCATCTATTCGGACCCGCAGGAAGTCCACCAATTGCCGTTCCTGGCGGCGTTGGGAAAGTCACTTGAGCAGAACAAGAAATACTCCCTGCTGATCGTGGAACTGGCACAGCGGCTGGTGCAGCGCCGGGTATCGCTGCGGCAGATTGACGGACCCATCGGCATCGCGGGCGCCGCGGGTGCGGCGGCGCGTCAAAAGGGCTGGATGCCGCTGCTCACGCTGATGGCCATGATTAGCCTCAACCTGGGCGTGTTCAACCTGTTCCCCATCCCCATTCTGGACGGGGGCGTCATCCTCATGTTGCTGATCGAGAGCGCCATGCGGCGCGACATCAGTATCAACATCAAGGAACGCATCTACCAGGCGGCGTTCGTCTTCCTGGTGCTGTTCGCCGCCATCGTGATCTACAACGACATCGCCAAGACCCTGCCCGGGCTCACCAAGTACGTGCCGTAAGAGATGTGGCGGTTTCGTGATTTTTGATGGGTGAAAAGGGCCGCAGAAACCTGCGGCCCTTTTTCATGCCTGCCGACTGGCAATCACGACATCAAGTCACCCGATCATCAATCTCCCAACTACGTGCAACCCGTGAAGCCCAGCGTTTCCGCAGTCAGCGAGACCGCGGGCGTCACGGTGAGCGAACCGCCGCCGGATTGGTTGCTGGTGGATAGAGTCGAGGGACTACAGCTCTCGGTTCCGCCGGACATCGGCAAGAACGCCTTCCCTTCCACCGTGAATACCACCGGGTCCACCGTGTTCTGCGTATAGGTAGTGCCACCGGAGCTGAAGGCGCCCACATTGGGGTGCGCGCCGGGGACCATCACCGTGTAGCTGGCGCAGAAGGTGTTCACGGGGCAGGCGGCATCGGAGGCCGTGGGGAAGCTCAGCATGGTGGCCGACTGCGCCGGCAGCGGCACCGTAATGCTGAGCGCCTGGCCCGGGATAGGCTGCAACGCGGAGAGCTGAATGTCCGCGGCCGTCCCGGCAGCCCCCGTGGTCGTCGTCACTTGGCCTGCGATGGAGGCCGCAGCTCCCGCCGTGGTAACCAGGGGAACATTACCCAGGCTGTTGCCTGGCTGGACGCCGGTGGTCACTGTGGCTGCGAAGGCGTTGTTAGAGCCATCGACCGCGGCCACCACGACGTCATAGGTGCCAGGCAGGACCGGACAGAAAGTGAAGGCGCCGTTGGAATCTGCCGTCGTCTGCATGATTACGCGGTCTATCCCGCTCACGTTCTGTTCCAGCGCCACCACAATGTTGCCGCCCGAGATGGGCAGGCCGGTCGCGGAGTCCACCACCGTCCCGCTGATGGCGTTGTTGGTGGTGTTGACCTCACCCGCATGCAACACGGGCTTGAGGCGGAACTGCCCGTTGCCCTGGATCACAATCGAGGAGCAGGCATTGAAGTCGATGTTCAGGGTAGAAGTCTGGTTTTCCTCGACCACGAAACTGCCGCCGGCGAGCTGGCCGGAAGGGATCTTGATGCCGGTCTGGGCCTCGCTGGAAAGCTGCAGGGTGTGCACACTGCCATCGGCGGCGAGCACCACGCAGTTGGCGGCGCTGCCCGTGCACTGGTTTCCGGGGACCGTGGCTCCGGAAGTGTTGTCCAGCAGAATCACCCGGATCTGCTGGTAGGTGCCGGCCGTAATCACGGTGCCGGGCGCCAGCGTGGCCAGGAAGCACTGCGCGTTGCCTGCCGCGAGCAGGTCGACTTGCTTCGGGTTGGCGGGAAGGTCGGGAGTCAAGTCGATCCAGTCCGAGGCACTGGCATCGGCGGTCGAACTGGAGTGGATCTTGACGTCCTTGATGGTCACCCAAACGTGGCTATAGGGACCTTGGGGCGCCTCGCAGGTGGCGGGATCGCTCACGTTCGTGGTTACGGTCCCTGTCTTGTTGGGGTCGATGGTGATTTCGCCCTTGCTGCTGCAGGCCAGCAGGATTGTGCCCGCAGCCACCAGCGAGATCAAAGCCAGAATGACAATGAATGCGTGTTTTTCCTGTTTCATGAAACGACCTCCTTGGTCGCGGTCTTCGCGCGGCGGTTTTCGAGGAGGAGGCGGGGAACGTTCCCGGAGAGAATCGAAAAGCCGTCCTTGAGCCTATCACGGGAGAAAAGTCTATGAAAGCGGACTGAAGCATCGAACCTGTTCCCAGCGTCCTCTAGTATTGCGACCCAGCGTTCCAGCCATCAACAGGATGAACGCTGTGGCATAACACTCTAGGATTCAGCAGGATATCCGTGGGTTGCCCCGAAACAAGCGGTGCAAAGCCACATGCTAAACTTAAGTACATGGCCGAAATCCGACGCCGGGAAACCGTGACCGTCCTGGTGGGCGGGGTGCGTGTAGGTTCGGCCGCGCCGGTGGTGGTGCAGTCCATGACCAACACTGACACCGCCGACATTCCGGCCACGGTCGCCCAGGTAGCGGCCCTGGCCCGAGCGGGCTCCGAACTGGTGCGGGTCACGGTGAACAACGACGCGGCCGCGGCGGCTGTGCCGCGCATCGAAGAAGAACTCGAGCGTCAGGGCGTGCGCGTGCCCATCATCGGCGACTTCCACTACAACGGCCACATCCTGCTCAAGAAGTACCCGGAATGCGCGCGCACGCTCGCGAAGTACCGCATCAATCCCGGCAATGTTTCCATTGGACGCAAGGACGACGACAACTTCCGCACCATGATCGAAGTAGCGGTGAAAAACCAGAAACCGGTGCGCATCGGCGTGAACTGGGGCTCACTGGACCAGGCGCTGCTCACGCAGATGATGGACGAGAACTCGCGCCGGGAGGAGCCGCTCGACGCCCGTGAAGTCACCATGGAGGCCATGATCGAGAGCGCGCTGCGCTCTGCCGCCCTGGCGGAGAAGTACGGCCTTCGCGCCGACCAGATCATCCTCAGCGCCAAGGTCAGCGGCGTGCAAGACCTGATCGACGTCTACCGCGCGCTGGCGGCGCGCTGCCGCTACCCACTGCACCTGGGCCTGACCGAAGCCGGTATGGGCGCCAAGGGAATCGTAGCCAGCACTGCCGGTATGGGCGTCTTACTGCAGGAAGGCATCGGCGACACCATCCGCGTCTCGCTCACCCCGGCCCCGGGCGGCGACCGCACCGAAGAAGTGCGCGTGGCCCAGCAGATCCTGCAGTCGCTGGGCATCCGCAGCTTCGTGCCGCAAGTGACCGCCTGCCCAGGCTGCGGCCGCACCACCAGCACGTTCTTCCAGGAGATGGCTGACCAGATCCAGACCTACCTGCGCGAGCAGATGCCGGCGTGGAAAGGCCGCTACGCAGGCATCGAAGAGATGAAGGTGGCGGTGATGGGGTGTGTGGTCAACGGGCCGGGCGAGTCCAAGCACGCCAACCTGGGCATTTCCCTGCCCGGCACCTTTGAAGAGCCCAAGGCGCCCGTATATGTTGATGGGCGCCTCTTCACTACGCTCCGGGGAGACAACATCGTCCCGGAGTTCATCAAGATCCTGAACGAGTACGTCGAGTCGCACTATGCTGTGCGCGCCGAGGCCGCCAGCGCCGTTTAGCGCTATACCGCCAGGGCGAGGAGTCCCACTGACGCCGCTGCCCACAGCGCAAAGCCAACTACGATCAGCGTGAGCCGCACGGCCATGTTGTCGATGATCTGGTTATATTCGCCGCTCATTGCCTTGAACCTTCCTTTGCTCCCCGTCCCTCTGCCCTTCTTAGACGGGAATACGCGCGGAAGGTGAGGCGGGTTCCCCGCCGGCTCCGTTGGCTGGGACGAAGCGGTCAGGCGTGGGTGCCAAAGAGCCAACCGGGCTGCGGTTGGGCGATCGCCTCCAGCTCGGGATAGTGCTGTACCAGCGTTTCCGGCGCCGCGACCCGCTGGCCGCCCAGGGAGTGCTTCAACTGCAGCGCGTTGACGGTCGCCTTGCCCTCGAAGTGATTGTTGGCGATCACGAAGACCCGGTCGGTCTTTCCCGCCACCGAGCGGATTTTCTTTTCCCATCCCGCCAGTTCCTGCGCGGTGTAGAGGTAGTTGTAGCGATCGGCGCCCGTGGGACTGTCGAACCACTGGTCGTAGTTGCGTCCATGCAGCCGCACATAACCCAGGCGTGAGGTGGCGTAGGCGGTAGGTTGGAGCGAGCGCCCAATGAGCGGCTGGTCGATGTTGCAGAAAGCCACGCCTTTTTCGGCGAAGTAGCGCAGGATCCCCTCGTTGTTCCAGCTTGAGTGGCGCACCTCCGCGACCTGGGGGTATTCGTGGAAGCGCGCCAGCAACTGTTCCACATACTCCCGGTTCTGGTTGGTGTTCTTGAACGAGAACGGGAATTGGATCAGCAGCGCGCCCAGGCGCCCTGCTGCTGCAATGGCGTCCAGGCCCTGCCGCGCAAGGGCTTCATCGTCGACGCCGGGTGCGATGGTGGCTGCGGTCGTGGACTCCACTTCGGCATGCGGCGAGTGCGTGAAGGAGCGGTGCAGCTTGGCGGTAAATAGGAAGTCCGGATTGACTTCGCTCACCTTGCGGCACCACAGTTTGCCCCACTCGGGGCGGATGTGGCCGTAGAACGAAGTGTTGATCTCGATGGTATCGAAGTAGTGCGCCAGGTAGGCGGCGGGATGTTCGCGCTTCTTGAGGCCCGGCGGGTAGACAATGCCTTCCCAGTCCTTATAGGACCAGCCCGCAGGGCCAATGAAGACGCGAGCACGCGACTCGCCGGTTGCGTCTGGCAGCGAACCCATGCCTTGCATTCTAGCCGCGTGCCACGAGTGCAGGGTGAAACCGGTCTCCGGGCTCATGCGCAAGAAAAAGGGGCCCCGACTTGGGGCCCCATCCGAAGGAAGCCAGCCTGGAGAGGAGCGATGCCTTTATGCCTGAGCCACCGGCCATTCGCCGGGAAAACGGTAATCGTCAATGTGGACCGCGACGCCCGGCATGTCTGTCCGGCCACCGGGTTGCACCTTGCGGACGACCTTGCCCACGCACAGGACCTCGGTGGACACGGTGCCGATGGCGTCCATCTCGAGCACCAGAACCACTTCGACCGGGACCGTCGGCTCCAACGCCTCGGCGCCGCGAAGCAGCATGCCGGTGCAACTCACGTTTTCTGTGCGCGCCGTTTGCCAACCCCCGTTTCCCGGCGCACGGTAACGCACCGGCAACTGGAGCGCGAACCGCCGCGCCCTGTCCCTTACTTGAGCACTGTTTTCCATTGCTTGCATTGGACCGTCCCTGAACTGCCATCGAATAGCACTTGGGGGCGTGCCCACAACGATTGCCTCAGCACCATCGAGAATACGGCCTAAGGCGGCGGCTGCAAATGGCCCAAATGGTGGGGTAGGATGGCACGAAGGTGGCGTTACGCCCGGCCGACCTGTAAATCGTTCGGAAATTGGTAATCGTTGATGCGAACGGCCAGGCCCGGCATGGGATCCCCGGCGTGGGGACTGACTTTTCGGACGACCTCGCCCATGCAATACACCTCGGGGGAACTCTCCTCCACCACATCCACCTCCAGGCGGAAGATGATTTCGACCAGGGTGCTGGGCTCCACCAGTTGCGGTGCGCGGAACAGGATGCCGGAGCAACTGATGTTCTCGCTGCGGGCATGATGCCAATCGGCCTCGCCCACCGCCCGGTAGCGCACCGGGAGGTCCAGCATAAAGCGGCGGGCACGAGGTTGTCCGCGCTCCCACTCCTGTTTCAGTTCCAAAATGCCCTCCGGCCGCATCCTGGGGGAAACCGGCTCGCCCGGAGCGGAGTGTTATTTCGAGATTAGAAGCGACTTGGGCGTGGGTCAATCGGACGGGAGTGGAACTCCGATTGGCACTAACGTGCTATGAACCAAGATGCTCAACCGTGCGTGCCGCCCGTGGCCAAGAAAAGCCGGCCGTCCCACGTGATGGGACGGCCGGGATACGAGATGATTCTCGCTGTCTTAGTTGCCGTTTATGGTGAAAGGTAACGTGAACGTGGCCGGGTTCGGGGAAGCCAGGGAATCCAGCTGTCCCGTGCAGCCCGAGTTCACGTTCTGATACAGGCTGGCGGAGAAGTCGAAGCTCCTGTCGCCGGGCAGCGAACTCTGTGGCCAGCTGTTTTTCACCTTGGAATGCACCGTGACCAGGAAGCTGTCGCCCGCGGCGACGGTTACGTTCTGCAGGCAAAGGTTCTGCTGGTTTTCAGTCCCCGTGCCAAAGGCCAGAATGTCGAAGGTCGATGTGTCGAACTCCCCAGTCGCAGAGTAGCTCAGCACCGCATTGCCCTGTGACGGGGGACCAGGATTGGTTGTGAAACTGGAATCGAGCACAATCCCCAAGTCAAACGACTGGTCGGTCGCACACGTGTTGGCAATCAACACGTTGTCCGAGTACTGTCCGGGTTGAGTGCCCGTTACCTTTCCTGCGTTCATGCCATGCGAGGGCACGGTCATGTTCGTGGTGCTGAGCATACCCACGCTGAAATCCTGATCGGTCACGAAGTTGTAAACCTTCAAACAGTTCGTGGGATGCGCCAGGAGAATGTGCACCTGAATGTTGGTGACCGTCCCCACTTTCGAGCCGGCGTCCAGCTTCAGGTTGCCCACCAGGTCGGTGCCGTCGGCGCTAGGAGGCGGGTTGCCCTCGTTGTCGTTGGTAATGGACACGGTCACCGTCGAGACGCCACTCTGTCCCGCCGCCGTCAGCGTAAAGCTGGCGGGATCAGGAGAAAGCTCCACGTTCCCGCCCTGCTGACTCTGGAGCAGGTTGAAAGCGACACCCGAGCCATAGTTGGTCGCCGGTGAACCCACGTTATTCATCCAGTTCACGTCGAAGGTGGCAAACTCCCCGACCGGGAACTGATAAGCATTCACGGTGTAGAAGAGCTGGATCGTTCCCACCGCCTGGCCATTGTTCACGATCACCGGCGAGCCACTCGCGTTCTCCACTGTGACCGAAATCGAATCCTTCGCCCCAGCTGTTCTACTCGCCACGGCCAGCAGGAGCGCCAGCGCCAGGACTGTGAATTTCACTCTGTTTCTCATTGCCTACTTCCTCCTCAGCCGGATCAGCCGGCTCTGAACTAACCCCGGGGCCGAAGCCCGTTTCTGGGGCTGGCTCCTAGGGGTAGAGGCCAAGCCTTGCTGGGGATGCACAGAGGATGAGGCACCCTGGGAGATTCGAAAATCGCCCACCGGTCTGGTTACCCATGGCACGGAGGTGGGACAGATAACCTATTTAGTTTCAGCAAGATGCAAGCAGCCAATTACTTCTGTTACTGGTTGTGGTCGCCCCAAGAGGCTTGCGATGGACTCGGGCCATTCCGTTGACACCATACTGCCCGCGACCATGATTCCCTTGGGCGGGCCTTCCAAGCCGTTGCTATTACCCGCCGGCGCATGTTGATTGTGGGGCGCTGAATGCTCGGCAGGGCTGCCTTCGTTTGGCAGGGTTAGTTCCCGCGCCGCCGGTTGCCTGAAGCCGGCTCACCGCATCATAATCGAGAGTCCCGCTATGGGAGGGTCCGTGCGCACCCAGGCTCCGGTTCCGCCGTCGTCCGACTTGTTCTCGCCGCATCCCAACCTGAGCGATGCCATCAACCGCAACATCATTCGGTCGGAGGTGGAGGGCGGCGTCTACTTAGCGGATCTTCCCCCGGAAAGCGGGCTCGAAATCACCACGCAGAACCACTTCTACACCGTCCAGAGGCGCGGGCAGGAAGAAACCGAGATGTGGATTTCCGGGCACCCGGACTTCTGTCCGGCTCCGGTGCCGGTGCGCATCCTGGGCTCGAACTGGGGCGGGTCGATGCTGAAGGTGGCGTTCATCGGCCGCGGCATGCGGCTGGAATTTCGCCACCCGGACTATCGCGTCCCCATCGTGACCTCACGCATCCGCGAGATTCGTGAGATCCCGCCGGACGGTCGCCGGCCCGCCGCTCTGCGCCTTCAGCATGTGTCTGCTGAGTGCTGAGGGCTTGGTCGCTCACGACTTGCTGCTAGGCGACCGGCGGGCCGCTGGTCGAGGCCATCTCCCTTATCCCACATCCACCAGGTTGTGATTGATGGCGAACAGCGCCAGCTCCAGGCGCGTGGAGACACCCAGCTTGTCGAAGATGTTGGTGAGGTGGTGCTTCACGGTGTCTTCGGAGATGGTGAATTTCTGCGCGATGTCCTTGTTGGTGAGGCCGGCCACGATCGTGGCCACGATCTCCAGCTCACGGCGGGTGAGGCCGAAGTTCTTCTTGCGTCCCTCGGCGCCGGGCGCCAGGGCGGCGCGCAAATACTGAACCAGGTCGTTGACGCTCTCCCGGCCCACCCAGAACTGTCCGGACATCACCGTCCGGATGCTCTTCAACAGCAGCTCGGTCGCGGACTCCTTCAGCACCACGCCCCGGGCCCCGAGTTGCAGGGCCTCGACAATCTGTTCCTTGCCCACCGCCGCCGCCAGCACCATGGTGCGCACCGGCACTGCGCTGTCGGCCAACTGGCGCAGGGTCGTCATCCCCGGCATGCGAGGCATGGCCAGGTCGAGCAGCAAGACATCCGGCTTGAGCTGTTTGGCCAGCTTCAACGCCTCGGCGCCGTCAGCCGCCTCGCCGATCACCTGCATGTCCGGTTCGGCCTCCAGCAGTCTCTTCAACCCGTCGCGGAAGATGGCGTGGTCGTCGGCGAGCAAGATACGGATCTTTTGGCTTTTGTCCATTTATCCCTGGATCCTCTGCGGGAACGAGATTTCCAGCCGCGCGCCCCGCCCCGGAAAAGATTCTATCGTGAGTTCGCCTCCGATGGCGCGCACACGTTCGCGGATGACGCGGGGGCCTTTACGCAGCGACTCCAGTTCCGTCTGTGAGACTCGCCCTACAAAGTCGAATCCGCGGCCGTCGTCGCTGATAATCAGGCGATAGGAGCCGTCGTGTGCGGTCAGCCGCAGGATGACGCTGCGGGCGTCGCTGTGTTTCAGCACGTTGACCAGCGCTTCCTGCACGATGCGGGCCAGGTCGCGGCTCACGCTCGGCGGCAGCGCCAGTTCCTGCAGGTCGGTATCGAAGCGCACCGCGATGCCCGTCTCCCGGCGGAACTTATCCACCAGGTCGGTCATGAACTCCAGCAGCTTGCGCGGATCCACTTCCGTCGGACGGAGCTGGTGCATCAGTTCGCGCAGGTTGAGCACTTCATTGTGCAGAATCTTCTGCACGGTAGTGAGCTCCTCGGCCACGCGCTCGGTCTCACCCAGGTTCTTGCGGCGAAGCACGTCGAGCCGCATCTCGGCGGCGATCAGCGACTGGATGGTGCCGTCGTGCAGCTCGCGCGCCACCCGGCCGCGTTCCACTGCGCCGGCGCGCGAACGCATCCGGCGCAACAGGTATACGTTGTAGATGGCCGGACTCACCTGGCGCACCAGGCTTTCGAGGAAACGCAGGCGCGGCTCCGGATGGCCGGCCAGGTGGGGATTCACCAGGTACAGGCGCCCCACCCACTCTTGGCCGAATTGGAACGTGGAAACCAGCATGGATTGAACCGTGTGCGGCCGTATCAGTTTTTCCGGTATTCCGGGGAGTGGGCGATGCATCCTGCGTCCTTCGGCATCGAAAGCCACGAAGTCAAAGCGCCCGCGCCGACGGCGTGTCGCATACCAGCCGTGCGCCGGGGTCGTGAACAGATAGGTCTCGCGATCTTCTCCCATCAGCTCTTTGTTCTGGATGTTCGGTTCGCTACCGGACCCACGGTGGGCCTGCCATAGGAACGCACGGCCGGTGGCGGTCTCGCGGATGGCGAACAGCGCCTGGTGCGAATCGAAGATTCGCATCAGCTCGAACAGGACTCCTTGCAGCGTCCCACGTAATCCCACCTGGACCCGCGCCTTCCCTAACAGGCGGGGTATGGTTGCGATCTCCGCGCGCAGGCGCTTCTCCGCTTCCGCCAGGTAGCCAAGCAGGAAACCCAGGATGAGCAGGTAGGTGGAGCGCATGATGAAACGGTTCAGGACCAACGCTTCGTCCACGTACGTCATGAACGGCTCCACCCTGACCAGCAGCGCTTCCAGCAGCATCAACGTGACGGCCAGGGCGGCGGTGATGACCGTCTCCACGAAGCCCCAGCGATAGGCGGCCGACAACAGCACGAAGGTGAAAAACAGAAAGAAGGGGCTGTTGGGGCCCTCGGTGAAAATCATCAGGACGGTAGGCCAGAGTATGTCCGCGGCGTGGATCCACATCCGCAGCTTCGGCTCCCACTCGGCGTGGGTCCGCAACATGGCCAGCACCGCGGTGCTGTAGACCACGTAGGTGAGCAGCAGGAAGTAGGCGAGGAAGGCGAAACGGCTGGGCTCGGTGGGATCCAGGTAGATGGCCACCAGCGCCGTGACGGCAAGAAACCCGCGCCCGGTGGCCAAGACGCGCTCCACCCGCAGGCTCTCGCCCGGAGATTCCGGTACGCCCAGCCGCGTAAGCCAGCGATTCAGACCACCTAGAGGTAACAAGGAAGTGCCGAGTACGTCCTGGGGCGCATTATCCCCGATGCAGAAAGCTGGAGCAAGGAAGGCTGTTTACAAGCCGGCTTCGATGCGGGCGCGCGGATCCAGAGAATCGCGCAAGGCGTCGCCCAAAAAGTTGAAGGAAAGCACGGCCAGCATCAGCGCGGCAGCCGGAAACAGCACCAGGTGGGGCGCGTCGAACAGGTGCGAGCGGCCGTCGTTCAGCATGGAGCCCCAGGTGGCCGTGGGCGGCGGCGCCCCCAGGCCAAGAAAGCTCATCGTCGCCTCGGCCAGCACCGCGCCCGCCATTCCGATGGCCGCCTGCACGATGACCGGCTGGATGATGTTGGGCAGGATGTGCCGCGCGATGATGCGCAAGTCGCTGGCGCCCAGCGCGCGCGCCGCTTCCACGAACTCGCGCTCGCGCACGGCCAGAACCTGACCCCGAACCAGGCGCGCATAGCCCACCCATCCTCCCAGGGAGAGCGCCAACACCAGGTTGAACATACCCGGCCCCAGAAAGGCCACAAACGCGATGGCCAGCAGCAGTCCCGGAAAAGACATGAAGGCATTCATCACGATCACGTTGAAGAAACGGTCGATGCGCCCGCCATAGAAACCGGCAACCGAGCCCACAATAAGGCCCAGGGTGAGCGAGACCAGCACCACGCTGGCGCCCACCGCCATGGAGATACGCGCGCCATACACCAGCCGGGAGAGGATGTCGCGGCCCAGTTCGTCGGTGCCGAACCAATGCGCAGCCGAAGGACCGGCCAGACGAGCAGGCAGTTCGATGTGGGCAGGATCGCGCGGCGCCAGCCAGGGCGCCAGCAGGGCACACAGGGTGAAGAGCACGATGAGCGCGGCCCCGGCGACAGCCAGCGGATTGTTACGGACCTGATTCATTCGCGAATCCTGGGATTGACCACCGAGTACATCAAATCGGTCAGGAAGTTCACCGCCACGTACGTCAGTCCGATGGCCAGGATGCATCCCTGCACCAGGTAGTAGTCGCGGTTCCCGATGGCCTGGACGGTGAGGCGTCCGATGCCGGGCCAGGAAAAGATGGTCTCGGTCACGATCGCGCCGGCCAGCAGCGCGCCGAATTGCAGGCCCACAACCGTGAGCACGGGAATCAGCGCGTTGCGCAACGCGTGCCGGTAGACCACGGCGCGCTCCGGCAGTCCCTTGGCGCGAGCGGTGCGCACGTAGTCCTGAGTGAGCTCCTCCAGCATGGCGGTGCGCATCATGCGCGTCAGGATGGCCGCCAGCGCTCCCCCCATGGTGATGGCGGGCAGAACGAGATGCGCCGCCGTGCCCGAACCCGACACCGGCAGCAGTCCCAGCCCGATGGAAAAGATCAGGATCAGGACCGGGCCCAGGGCGAAGTTGGGGAATGACAGTCCCAGCAGGCTCACGAAGCCGATGAGCCGGTCATCCCAGCGATTGCGCCGGCGAGCGGAGCGCACGCCCGCGGGAACGGCCAAGGCAATGGCCACCGCCAGCGCCGCCAGGGTCAGCAGCAGCGTGTAGGGATAGCGCTCCCGGATCAGCTCGCCCACCGGCCGGTCGAAGCGCAGGGATTTCCCCAAATCGCCCCGCAACACTCCTTTCCAGTAATTGACGTATTGCCGGCCCAGGGGAACATCCAGGCCGTAGTCGTGGCGCGCCTTTTCGATGTCGGCGCTGGCCGCTCCCTCGCCCAGCATCTGCTGGATGGGATCGCCCGGCACCAGGTGGATGAGCAGGAAGACTACCGACACGACCAGCCAAAGCACCGGCAGGGTGTAGAGCAGGCGGCTTGCAAGATAACGGGTCACGTGCGTTGGCGCTAGTCGCCGGCGCGCTCGATGGGAGCAGGCCGCGAGCTCTCCACCTTTACGCGTGAGACGCGGCGGTTTTCCATCTGCAGCACCGTGTAGCGATGGCCGTCGAAGTCGAACCCATCGCCGGGTGTCGGGATCCTGCCCAGGCGCGCCAGGACGAAGCCGGCCAGCGTCTCAAAACCCTGGTCCCGGGGCAGGACCAGCCGGTATCGCGCCTCCAGGTCGCGGATGTTCTCGCCTCCGTCCAGGATCAGGGTCGTCGAGCCTAGGGGAAGCGGCGGCTGTTCGGCCACGTCATATTCGTCTTCGATCTCACCCACGACCGCTTCCAGGGCATCTTCCACAGTTACCACGCCGGCAGTGGAACCGAACTCGTCCACCACCACCGCCAGGTGGCGCTTGCGGCTCTGAAACTCCGTCAGCAGGTCGGCGACCGGTTTGGTGTCGGGCACTACCAGCACATCCCGCATCACCTGCCGGATGGGCGCTTGAACACTGGGTGAGTCCGGCACCACGCCGCCGCGGAACTTCACCAGCTTCTGATGCAGCAGGCGCGCCAGGTCCTTGGCGTAGAGCACGCCCACGATGTACTCCGGACCGAGCTTGGGGTCATACACCGGGACGCGCGAGCGCTGCTTCTCGACGACCCGCGTCATGGCCTCTTCCACCGCCATGTCCGCCGGCAGAGAGAAAATGTCCGGGCGCGGGGTCATGATCTCGCGTACCGTCACGTCGCCCAGTTCCAGGGCGCGGTGCAGCATCTCCTCCTGCAAAGGCGGCAGCAGGCCCACGCGCCGGCTGGCGGTCACGATGAGCTTGAGCTCGTCCGGCGAATGGACGCCGCCCTCGCGCACCTGCCGTGTCCCGAACAGCCGCAACACCACGCGCGACGAGCTGTTCATGATGGCCAGGAAGGGCCGGAAGATGGTCATGATGACGTCCATGGGTCCGGAAATGGCCAGCGCGATGCGCTCGGCGCGCTGCAGCGCCAGCGACTTCGGCACTACTTCTCCCAGGATCACGTGCAGGTAGGTAATCAGGGTGAAGGCCACGCCGATGGCGATGGCGTGCGCGTACACCGCGGCATAGGGCACGTTGTGAAACAGGGGCTCGATCACCGCCGCCATGGTGGCTTCGCCGATCCAGCCCAGCGCCAGGCTGGCGATGGTGATGCCCAGCTGCACGGCGTTGAGCACCTCGTCCAGGTTGTGGTGCAGCTTCTGCACCGTCCGGGCGCCGATGCGCCGCTGCTCGATGAGCTGCTGAATGCGGGTGTCACGCACGCTGACCAGGGCGAACTCCGCCGCTACGAAGAAGGCGTTCAGCGCTACCAGCAGGAGCACCAAGAACACCCGCAGCAGCACGTAGGTAATCATGGGAAGATGATGATTCTATAGCACCCCGGGCAGGCCGGTCCTACCCACACTCCCATCCCCAAGAAAAAGCGGAAGTTGCTGCTTCCCTTTCTTGGGGCTCGGGGTCTAAGAGTGCGTGGGGTGAGCCGCTGTCAGCTTGGGACAAGTGGTTTCCGCAGAACCCCAAAACGGCGCCGGGAGGAACGGAACTAATTGGCAAGGCCCGCCGTACCATACGATTAGCAGCTTGCAGCGCTCATACCCGGAAGGCAATGCCAGGAGGCAGCCGTGGCCAACGGTAACGGCAACAAGAAAAAGAAACGGAAAAAAATATTCATTATCGGCGGCGTCCTTGCCGCCATTCTGCTGGGCACCGTGGTCCTGGTCGCCTTCACCCGTGGCGGCGGCACCATCGATCCCAGCAAGCTAGCCAAGGTGGAAAAGGGCGACCTGGCCAAGAGCGTGGTGGCCACCGGCAAGATCGAGCCCATCACCAAAGTGGAGATCAAGTCCAAGGCCAGCGGCCTGGTGAAGAAGCTGATGGTCGACGCCGGAGACTCGGTGAAGACCGGCCAGATCCTGGCCGAGCTGGACAAGGAAGAGATTCAGGCCCGTGTACGCGAAGCCCGGGCCGCGCTGGAAGCCGCTGAAGCCAACCGCCGTGCCGCTGACGCCGACATGGAACGCGCCCGCGTGGACGCCCAGGGCCCCGATGTTCCCCTCCTGCTGAAAGCTTATGAGCGCGCCCAGGAAATGGCGCGCGAAGGCGTGGTCTCGCAGGCCAACCTGGATGATGCCCAGAAAGCTTACGAGCTGGCCGTGAACAAGCGGGACATGGCGCGCGCTCAGTTCGTAGTGGCCCGCGCCAAGGTAGCCCAGGCGCAGGCCCAGGTCCAACAGGCCCGCGCCAACCTGGAGCGCGACGAGGAAGAGTTCCGCAATTCCACCCTGACCGCTCCCATGGACGGCACCGTGCTCTCCCGCAACGTGGAAGTGGGTGACGCAGTCAGCTCCATCCTGGTGCTGGGCTCCTCGGCCACCCTGGTGATGACTATCGGAGACACCCGCGAAGTCTACGTGAAGGGCAAGGTGGACGAGAGCGACATCGGCAAGGTGTTCATGGATCAGCCGGCCCGCATCAAGGTGGAGTCGTTTAAGGACAAGACCTTCAACGGCAAGGTCACCAAGATCTCCCCGCTGGGCGTGGAGAAAGACAACGTGACCACGTTCGAGGTGCGAGTGTCCATCGACAACGCCACCGGCGAATTGAAAGCCGCCATGACCGCCAACGCGGAAATCCTCCTCGAGGAGCACAAGGGCGTGCTCATGATTCCCGAGGGCGCCATCATGTACGACAAGGATCGCAACGCCTCCGTCGAAGTGCCGGATAAGAAAGCCAAAGACGGCAAGCGCAAGCTGGCCGTGAAGATCGGTATCTCCAACGGTGCCAAGACTGAGGTCCTGGAAGGCCTCAAGGAGAACGACCAGGTAGTCCTGCAGTAGGCGATGAATCCAGCCGAGGCCCGGCGACCTCCGCGTTGCCGGGCAGGGGGCGCGTATGAAAGACCGCCGGTTTTTCGGGCCAGCCGCTTTGCTGGCCCTTTTGTTTTTGAGCTCCATGCCGGCTCTGGCCGATGAGGCCCAGGGTCAGTTTGAGCGCACTTTGCAGGTCACGGGCTCGGTTGACCTGAGCGTCGAAACCGGCTCCGGCGACATCGCCGTGCGCTCGGGAGCGACGGGCACGGTACAGGTCAAGGCACGGATCCGCGCGCGCAGCAAGCTGTTCGAAGGCCTTAGCGCAGCCGAGAAGGTGCAGCGTATCCAGGCGAATCCACCCATCGAACAGGTGGGCAACATCATCCGCATCGGTAAGATTCGCGACGAAGAGCTGCGCCGCAATGTGTCCGTCAGCTACGAAGTGGTGACACCGGCGGCCACCAAGCTGCGCTCGGAAACCGGATCGGGCGAGCAGTCCGTGGAAGGCGTGGACGGCCCGGTGCGGGCTTCGACCGGCTCCGGCAGCGTGCGCATCGCATCCGTGCGCCAGGAGGTTTTCGCGGAAAGCGGCTCCGGCGATCTGGAGCTGACCTCGTTGGCCGGCGGGCTGCGCGCCACCACCGGCAGCGGCAACATCCGCGCCTCCGCCATTTCCGGCCGGACCTCGGCGGAGACCGGGTCGGGCGACGTTACCCTGGAGTTGATCGAATCGTCGCAAGCGCGTGTGCAAACGGGCTCCGGCAACGCGCGCGTCCGTGGTGTTCACGGTGCGCTCTCCGTGGAGACCGGGAGCGGCGACGTCGAGGCGGAAGGCACGCCCAAAGCTTCCTGGAAGCTGAGCGCGGGCTCCGGCGACATCACACTACACATCCCCGAGAGCACCGGCTTCGACCTCTACGCGGAGACGGGCTCGGGCACGGTGCGCATCGCCCGCCCCATCACCATGCAGGGTGCGCTGCGGCGAGACCTGGTGCGGGGCACGGTGGGTGGCGGCGGCTCGCTCATTCGGCTGGAAACCGGCTCCGGCGACATTGACATTCGCTAGGCCGATTACCAAGCCTTCTGCGCTCCGTCCAATCTCACAGGTCAGCAGGCGGCCATGAACCTGTACGAGATCTTGCGACAGACGTTCTCCACGCTGCGCGCTCACAAGATGCGCAGCTTCCTGACCATGTTCGGGATCGTCTGGGGCATTGCTTCGGTCATCCTGATGGTGGGCCTGGGAAAAGGCTTCAGCCGTGATCAGAAAGAGCGTATGAAGACTCTGGGCACCGACCTGGTGATCGTGTGGGGCGGCCGCACCAGCCAGCAGGCCGGAGGCTACGCCGCTGGACGCGAGATTCAGCTCCAGGTGCGCGATGCCAAGATCATCCGCGACGAGTGCTACCTGGTGAAGAACGTCAGCCCCGAACTTCGTCGCGCAGTTTTCCAGGTAAGCGAATTCAATTCCGCCAATCGGCCGGTACGCGGGGTTTGGCCCGAGTTTCAGAATTTCCGCTCGCTGCGTCCCTCCGAAGGACGCCTCATCAACCAGGAAGACGAAGAGCAGGCCCGGCGCGTGGTCCTGCTGGGCGTGGAAGCTCGCAACCAGCTTTTTCCCGGAAAACCCGCCGTGGGCGCCTCGCTCTCCATGAATGGCTTTCCCTACATCGTCATCGGCGTCCTGGAGAAGAAGAACCAGAATTCCAGCTATGGCAGCGGGCCAGACAACACCCAGCTCTTCGTTCCCTTTTCTGCCATGGCGCGCGATTTTCCGCCGCGCTTCCCCGGTACCTTCCCCGGCTGGATCAACAATCTGGTGTTCGAGGTGGCCGATCCCGAAAATCACGAGGATGCGGAGATGCAGGTGCGTCGCGTGCTGGGACGCATGCACCACTTCGATGGCAACGACAAGGACGCTCTCTTTATCTGGAACACCATGCAGGGCTCGAAGCTGGTGCAGCGCATCTTCGATGTGATGACCATTTTCTTTGGCGCCATCGCCGTGACCACCTTGTGTCTGGGCGGCATCGGCGTCATGAACATCATGCTGGTCTCGGTGACCGAGCGCACCAGAGAGATCGGCGTGCGCAAGGCCTTGGGCGCCACCAAGAACGACATCGCCCGGCAGTTCTTCGCCGAATCTGCGGTCATCACCCTGGCCAGCGGCCTAGGCGGTCTCCTGTTCGGCCTGGGCATATGCATCGCCATGCAGGAGATGCCGCGCCCCGAATTCATTCCCGCCCCGGTCATCTCGGCCTGGGCGCTGGTGGTCTCGTTCCTGACCCTCTCGGTCATCACCGTCGCGGCCGGCATGTATCCGGCGAACCGCGCTGCCGAGATGACCCCCGTGGAGGCGCTGCGCTACGAGTGAGCCTATGCTGCTGAGAGAAACCATCCTGCAAGGCTGGCACTCGCTGATGCGCAACCGCCTGCGTTCCGCGCTGACCATGCTGGGCATCGTCTGGGGACTGGCTTCGGTGGTCATCCTGCTGGCCTACGGCCGGGGGCTGGGCGATAGCGTCATCAACGCCATGCTGGGCATCGGCAACAACGTGGTCCACTTCTGGGGCGGGCAGACCAGCATGCAGGCTGGAGGCCAGCGCGCCGGCAAGCGCATCCGCTTCAAGTTCGAGGACGTGCAGGCCATCCGGGAAGAAGTACCGCTGGTCAAGAACGCCAGCGCCGAATATGACGACAACTTCGGCTTCAAGTTCAACAATCGCGTCGTTTCGGTGATGGTGAAGGCCGTCGAATTTCCCTACGGCGAGATGCGCAAGCTCGACGTAGAGTACGGCCGCTACTTTCAGGAAAGCGACTTCATCGAACAGCGCCGCGTGGTCATCTTCGGCCCCGATGCCGCCAAGAAGGTCTTCGGCAACCGGATCCCCGTGGGTGAGTTCGTGAGCATCAACGGCAGCCAGTTCGAGGTCATCGGCATGCTGCGCTTGAAGATCCAGGACAGCTCCAACAACTGTCAGGACAACGATTGCGCCTTCGTCCCCTACGTGACCCTGCGCGGCCTGATGAGCATCCGCGACCCCGATATGATCCTCATCCAGCCGGTGGACGAGGCCCTGCACTTGAGGGCGATTGCGGCCACGCGCGCCGTCCTGGCGCGCCGCCACCATTTCCACCCCAACGACGAAAAGGCCACGCCGGTCTGGAATTCGGTGGAAAACAACATCGAGATGCGCCAGTTCGCCATCGCCCTGGAAGTACTGATGGGACTGATCGGCGCCATGACTCTGGGCGTGGGCGGTGTGGGGGTGATGAACATCATGCTGGTTTCGGTGACCGAGCGCACGCGCGAGATCGGACTGCGCAAGGCCATCGGCGCCCGCCCGCGCCACATCCTGATGCAGTTCCTCATCGAGTCCCTGGTGCTGACCTTCGCCGGCGGCGTGATTGGCATGCTGCTGGCCATCGCTCTGACCTACATCATCCCGCCCATGCCGCTCTACAGCGAGTTCTACAAGACCGCCAACAACGAAGGCGACATCATCCTGCGCGCCTCCGGCTCCGTCATGGCCATTTCCTTCGTTATCCTCTCGCTGGTGGGCGTAGTCTCCGGCTTCTGGCCGGCCCTCAAGGCAGCAAGATTGGACCCGATTGAGGCGCTGCGGTACGAGTGAGGAAGGGTCTCCACAACGAGGAACAGCGAGGGCGCCCCTAGGGCGGGAAGTTCATGCGCCTTAGTAGCGCTTGGAAGCGCGGATGTGAGCGGACGGGATCGTAGAATGGATCGACTTTCAGGGTTATTGCGCCAAGGCGGTGCTCGTCCACCGCCTTCTCAAGCTGCTCGAGCGCTTTATCATACTTACCCAGGATGATGTAGTGGCTTGGGCTAAGGAGGTAGCCCTCTCGCTTTCGCCACTCGATATCGTAGGCAGTCGCGCCCTTCCAGCCTCCTGTCTTGTAGGCCCGTTCGTAGCCGGCTATGTCCTCCTTCCGAGTCCCAGCCACGGGGGCGACCTTTACAAGGGCCGCCACAGCTTCGTCAAACATCCCTTTTGCAGCATAGCAGTCACGTAGAACAAAATACTCCCCTACTGCGTTCGGGCGGGCCTGGATCAGCTTGCGTGCCTGCGCGATGCATTCATCGTAGCGGCGGGCGTAGAACAACGCGTCGGCGACAGTGCTACCACAGACCTGGCTGAAGGGGTCCAGGCGCTCTCCCAGCCGAGCCTCGGCAATGGCTTCCGCGTGGCGTCCCATCTGGCTCAGGTGTGACGAGTACCAACAGTGCCCGTTGGCATAGTTGGGGTTCAACTCCAGAGCACGTTTGAACTCGCGCAAGCCTCCTTCCCAGTCCCAGTCCCACTCCCCTTTCACTCCGGCCAGCGCCAAGTGGGCCTCTGCCAGTGAGTCGTCCAGTTCCAGGGCACGGCTGGCGGCCACGCGTGCGCGTGCGTACCCCTCCGCACGGGGCGTGATCATGCCGCGCCCTACCCCCGCGGTCAAAGCCTCGGCGAGGCTGGCATGAGCGGGAGCGTAAGCTGGGTCTTTCGAAATCGCTTGTTCGTAGTAGGCAAGCGCCTGCTGAACGTCTTTTTCTCCTTCCCGCTTGTTGAACGCGTCGCGTCCCTTCAGGTACAGGTCGTAAACTTCGGGATCGACCTTGGCAGGGACGCGCGCCAGCCGCTCTTGCTGCTGCGGGCTCAGATTCGCATTGATCTCCCGCACAATCGCCCGCGTAAACTCGTCCTGGATGGAGATGACGTCGTGCAGCTCGCGCTCGTAGCGGTCCGCCCACAGCGAGTGCTCACTCCGGGCTTCGGTCAGTTGCGCGGTGACGCGGACACGCGAGCCGGCTCGGACTATAGAGCCCGTAACCACGGCATCCACGCCCAGCTCGCGGGCTATCTCCGACAGCGGCTTCTTCGAACCCTGGTAGCGCATCACCGAGTTGCGTGCAATCACCCTCAGCGCGCCGGTCCTGGCCAGATCGTTGATCAGCGCTTCAGTCATGCCGTCGGCGAAGTAGGCTTGTTGCGCATCGCCGGAGAGATTCTCCAGCGGTAACACGGCTACTGACTCGATTTTGAGCGCCGCTGCAGGTCGCCCCAGCAGCCGGTCACGCACGCCGCCGAGGTTCGCTCCCACCCCGATGGCAGCCACCAGAATCAAGAGCGCAGCTACGGCCAGCATCCGGCGGCGACGCAGTGCGCTCAGGCGCGTCCGCATGGTGAGCGGAGCGCTGGCGCTCAGTCGCTCCAGGTCCACGCGCAGTTCGTTCGCCGACTGGTATCGCCGGTTGGGGTCCTTGTCCAGCGCCTTCAGGAGAATGTTCTCCAGATTGGCGGAGACCTTTCCCGTGACCGCACTGGGCGGCTTCGGCTCGCGGTTCAGGATGGCATCAATGAGCAGCGGCCCGTGCTCGCCCGGAAACGGACGCTTACCGGTGGCCATCTCGTAGAGCACCGCTCCCGCCGCCCAGACGTCGCTGCGCGCGTCCACCTTCTCCCCGCGCAACTGCTCGGGCGCCATGTAGGGCAGCGTGCCCGTGGCGCCCTGACTGGCGGTCACGGAGGCCGTGATGTCGGTCTCGGCCACCTCACGGAACAATCTGGCCAAGCCGAAGTCCATAACCTTCAGGCGGCCGTCCGGCGTCACCCGCAGGTTCCCCGGCTTCAAGTCGCGATGGATGATGCTTTCCGAGTGCGCCGCGGCCAAGGCCTCGGCCAACTGCTGACCCAACTTCAGCACTTCCTTCTCCGGCAGCGGCCCGGCAAGCAGCCTCTGGTCCAGGCCGGTGCCCGGAATCAGCTCCATCACCAGGAAGTCCACTCCGTCCTCGGTGTCGAAGTCGTGGACGGTCTCAATGTTGGGATGGTTCAGCCTCGAGAGGGAAAGCGCTTCCTCGCGAAACCTCTTGCGAGCGCTATCGTCGTGCAGCATGCCCGGCGGCAGCACCTTGAGCGCAACGTCGCGTTCCAGGCGCTGGTCGTGGGCACGGAACACCACGCCCATGCCCCCGGCACCAATCTGCTCCAGGACAAGGTAGTGGCCCAGCGTCCGGCCGATCATGGGCTCCGCGGCGGCCATGTTGGCAGAGATGCTAGTCGGGGGCGCAAGTGGAATCAATGGCGAACCAAGGGGATAGCTTCCTCAGGCGATTGGCGGGCGCGGAAGTTTGAGGGCCTATTTCCTGGGGCAGTTTCCGGGAATCCCACTACACGGTCAACTCGACGCCAGCCCACCTAAACAGATCCGCATCGGCGGCTCCCAGGGAGGATTCACCCTAGAGCCCAGTCGGCAGCCACTTCGGCTCGGCCTCGTTCCGCATGCGCTTGCAAGACGTGACCTTTCTGGATATGCCTGGAGTGAGCCGAGACGTGCACGTAGGGAAGACCCAAGAATCGTTTGGCGGTGATTCTCGTTATCTCCAGGCAATTGAAATTCGAGAATTTCACTTGCTCGAGCACCCGCTTCATTGCTCGCCGTACAGTTCTTTCTTTCCAGGAACCCCAGCCCATCGCTTCAATGCGTGCCGCGAGGAAGAAGAAGCTCCAGCCCACGCCTCGAAGGTTGCGATCAAGCAGATCGCCATCCGAGTCCTTCATCGTGTCCCAAGCGGGGCAGTAGGCTTCGGCCTCTACTCGCAAGGATTCCGGCATGAGTGTGCCAGCCCGCATCATGATAGTTCCCGCTCTTAAGGTGTCTGTCATCCGAGTCTCCCCTCGTATTCAAGGCGACCGCAATCCTGCCGGTCGGACGCGACCAGGTCCAAAACGTCGCCCATCGACGTGTCGGCTGCCACTCTTTCTCCTGCAGTGGGCGTATGGATTTGAATCAAGCCATGCCCCCTGGGCTGACGCACGAATGTATCCTGATGTTGCATGACCACTTCCAGCATCTGGGCCAAATCCCCAGAGTAGTAGCCGTTGCTAAAACTCAAGCCCCTGGCATGCAAAGGAAGGGCACACATCTGGTATTCACAGACGAGTTTCCAGTAGCCTCTGGTTCCGGAGGACCAGATTTTTAGATACTCGAGCGAATCACTAGGCCCAGTTGGGTATTCAATCTGAATCAAACCTGAGTTGGCAGCGGCCTGCATCAAGTCTTCCCAGTTCAGGATTACAGCGCACTCCAACATTCGGAAGAGTCCAGCCTGAGTGGTGGCTGGAGGACGAGGTGTACTCGCTGGGTCCATCATGACCCCACTACAGCGACTCGCTTCCCGGAGTCCGATCGGTGATCGAAGCAATGGAAAGTCTTGGGCTGGTGTTCAATGCACTCAGAGAGATGAGGAACATCGCGAGGCATACTGAATACAGCACCAAGAACGAACTAGGGGAAGCGGAAACGGGTACGAAAGGGTTGAAAAGCAAGCACATTGCCAAGAAGACGCCAGCCCACACGGATCTATGTACTCGCGCCGCCTGCACAGAAACGACGGCGGCACCCGCCCAGACCAACCAGGCCGCCGCAAAAGTCCAGCTGTTGGAAGATGAGCGCCACAGGATCGCGAGAACGAGCAATGCCGCGATGCAAATCCATTTCACCACTTTCGTACGCATTGAAACCTCCTGGTTTCAGGGAAGAGAGGGCGGAACCTGCCCGCCCCCGATCTGAACACCGAAAGCCTTATGGCTCAGGCTCCGGCTGGAGCGGCGATTCTGTGCGAGGTCGAGTTGAGGACGTCAGAAACTCGAACCTTGGGAGTTCCGTCCAGTACCCTGGCCAGGCTCTTCAGCACTTCCGGGTAGCCTGCGACGTTGTAGGCATCCGCGTTCTCTTTGTTGTCCCACAGACTGATCGAGATGACATCGGTTCCACCAGGGATGCCGAAGGTGATCTCGTCCTGGAAGCCCTTCTGCTTGCGAAGAAACGGGATGACGTCCTTTTCGACGGTCTGCGTGAACTCGGCGAGAGTGTTGGGCTTCAGATGCATGGAGACGTTGCGAGCAAACATGTCAACCTCCTAGGTTGTCTATTGGCTAAGGGGAAGCACTCAGATGAACTGACTTAGCTCAGAAGACCTGAAGGAGTGAGCAGAGGCGCTCGCCCATGTAAATAGCCTACCTGGATTTACTTGCTTTGTCAATCTATTTCAGTATATGTTTGATTTGCTTAACCATATTTGGTTAACCCACCGCTTCAATCGGAGAACCGCCGTGGATGTGACCTTGGTGATCCGGCGCCGGCTTCGCAAGCTCGGCCTCGAGCAACGGGATTTGGCGATCGCCGCCCACGTTACCGAGTCCTACATCTCTCAGTTGTTGACAGGGAAAAAGGCGCCCCCGGCGCCCGAACGGACAAAGCTCTACGAAAGAATCGGAGCTTTCTTGAGGCTTCCCAAGGGTGAGCTCTCTAGGATGGCCGAACTGCAGCGCACAGAGGAAATCAAGAAGAAACTCGGTCCCACCGACCCGTTGTTTAGGGAAGTGCGGGAGCTGATTCTGCGAAAGTGCGTTCCTGCCAAGAGAAACCAGGCACGTGCCATCTTTGAGAAGCAGCCCTTCGGCGAACTCGAACGTCTGGTCACACAAAAGCTCCTGGAAGTGGCCAAGAATGTCGCCCGCGAAAAACTGGCAAGCGAACCCTGGCTTCGCCTGGTGGCTCGCCTGAGCCACCGAAGCCGCCAACAGATGCGCGCCAGCACCCTTGAGTTCCTGGATGCCGATATCTCCAATCTCTCCGTTGAAAACTGCACATCTTTCCTGGATCCGCTCATTGAATCCTGGGACATCGACCTTTTGACTTTTCGTATGGAGGTTGTCCTGAACCGGAGGCTAGTGCCAGCGAATTTCAAGAAACTCGAGTTTGTTGAGCAGGAAGTCCAGCCCTTAGAGGAGCCGGGCCTCAAAGAATTCCTTCGCAATCGCGCGCTCAGTGCTGATGCGTCGGAAGAGGAAATCGAGTTTCTAAAGAAACTGAGAATCCAGGGAAAGCGACCCACGGCGCTCTATTATTACCGTGAACTGCAAAACCTCAGAGATCCTCTCCATTTTCAATCTCCAGCGAGGCTTAGTAGGATGCGCAAGCGCAACAATGGCTAGGCCGACAGTTGTAAGCTGGAAATCCGCACTCGCGGTGCCGAAATTGTTTCACAGCTTCTAGGTTCAGAATGCTCCTTACGCCGCACCCTTCTGCGTTGACCCATCGGCGAGCCCGGTGTTATAAAAACCCTTCGTCCAGTCTGTGCGGTCTGCCCAGGCGGGACGCGCGGCGCGGCCAAGCTAACCTCGGTTCCCTTCTAGTGGAAGCGCGTCACACCCCTACATTGAGGTTGGATCTCGGAGGTACTATGCGCATCGTTCCGGCGGCGCTCGACCGTCCCGCGAAGACCCTTATGACGGTGCTCGCCCTGCTGGCGGTCCTGGCGGCGCCCACCTTCGCCCAGGCGCAGGAGCACCAGCCCGGCGGCGAAGCTTCGCTGATTCTCCCCGACGTCTCCCAGGTCACCTTCCTGGGCGTTGACGGCCACCGCTTGCTGCTGGTGGGCATCCTCTTCTGCTTCTTTGGCCTGATGTTCGGACTGGCCATCTACATGCATCTCAAGAACCTGCCCGTGCACCGCTCCATGCGGGAGATTTCCGAGCTCATCTACGAAACTTGCAAGACCTATCTCATCACCCAAGGCAAATTCATCCTGGTTCTGGAGGCCTTCATCGCCTCCGTCATCGTGCTCTACTTCGGCGTGCTGCTGAAGTTCGAAGCCCTCCGCGTGGTGATCATTCTGCTGTTCAGCCTGGTGGGCATCGCCGGAAGCTACGGTGTGGCCTGGTTCGGCATTCGCGTGAACACGTTCGCCAACTCGCGCACTGCGTTCGCCAGCCTGGGCGGCAAGCCGTTCCCCATCTATGCCATCCCGCTGAAGGCGGGCATGAGCATCGGCATGCTCCTGATCAGTGTCGAGCTGCTCATCATGCTGTTCATCCTGCTGTTCGTCCCGGGGGATTACGCCGGCCCCTGTTTCATCGGCTTCGCCATCGGCGAATCGCTGGGCGCGGCGGCGCTGCGCATCGCCGGCGGCATTTTCACCAAGATCGCCGACATCGGCTCCGACCTGATGAAGATCGTCTTCAAGATCAAGGAAGACGACGCCCGCAACCCCGGCGTCATCGCCGATTGCACCGGCGACAATGCCGGCGACTCCGTCGGCCCCAGCGCCGATGGCTTCGAGACCTACGGCGTCACCGGGGTCGCGCTCATCACCTTCATCCTGCTGGCCATCAAGGATCCCGTCATCCAGGTGCAGTTGCTGGTGTGGATCTTCGCCATGCGCATCATGATGCTGGTAGCCAGCGCCGCCGCCTATTTCCTGAACGACGTCATGGCCCGTGCCCGCTACGGCCACGCCACGGAGATGAACTTCGAAGCGCCGCTTACCACCCTGGTCTGGCTGACTTCCTTCGTCTCCATCGCCCTCACCTATGTCGTCTCCTACTTCATGATTCCGGAGCTCGCGGGGGACAGCAGCCTGTGGTGGAAGCTCGCCAGCATCATCTCCTGCGGAACGCTGGCCGGGGCCCTCATTCCGGAGCTGGTCAAGGTATTCACCTCCACGAAGTCGCGGCACGTCCGGGAGATCGTGACCTCGGCGCGCGAAGGTGGCGCCTCGCTGAATATCCTGTCGGGTTTCGTGGCCGGCAACTTCTCCGCCTACTGGCTCGGCCTCTCCATGGTCACGCTCATGGCCATCTCCTACCTGATCGCCTCCCAGGGGCTGGAGAACGTGATGGTGGCCGCGTCCGTCTTCGCTTTCGGCTTGGTCGCCTTCGGCTTCCTGGGCATGGGACCGGTGACCATCGCCGTGGACTCCTACGGCCCCGTCACCGATAACGCGCAGTCTATCTACGAGCTGTCGCTGATCGAACTGATTCCCGGCGTGAAGGATGAGATTCGCAAGGAACACGGCTTCGAGGTCAACTTCGAGCGTGCCAAGCACATGCTGGAAGAGAATGACGGCGCCGGCAATACCTTCAAGGCGACCGCCAAACCGGTGCTGATCGGAACGGCCGTCGTCGGCGCCACCACCATGATCTTCTCCATCATCATGGCCCTGACTCAAGGCTTAACCGTGAACAAGGAACTGCTGTCGCTGCTGCATGCCCCCTTCCTGCTCGGCCTGATCACCGGCGGCGCCATGATTTACTGGTTCACCGGCGCCTCCACGCAGGCGGTCACCACCGGCGCCTACCGCGCCGTGGAGTTCATCAAGGCCAACATCAAGCTGGAGGGCGTGGAGAAAGCCTCGGTCGAGGACAGCAAGAAGGTGGTCCACATCTGCACGCAGTACGCCCAGCGAGGCATGTTCAACATCTTCCTGGCAGTATTTTTTGGCACTCTGGCGTTCGCCTTTGTGGAGCCCTTCTTCTTCATCGGCTATCTCATTTCCATCGCCATCTTCGGCCTCTACCAGGCCATCTTTATGGCCAACGCCGGCGGCGCCTGGGATAACGCCAAGAAGATCGTCGAGGTCGAACTGAAGCAGAAAGGCACTCCCCTGCATGACGCCACCGTGGTGGGCGATACCGTGGGCGATCCCTTCAAGGACACCTCGTCGGTAGCCATGAACCCGGTCATCAAGTTCACCACGCTCTTTGGATTGCTCGCGGTAGAGTTGGCCGTGAAGCTCACCTACGAGGCGGGAGCCACCGCCAGCCATCTGCTGGCCGCCGGCTTCTTTGCGGTTTCGGTCTTCTTTGTCTACCGGTCGTTCTACGGGATGCGCATCACCGCCGCCGGCGGCGCGGCGAAACCCGAGCTCATCGGGACCACCCCGGGCGTGCCCTAGGGCTATGCGCTTCCTGCCGGTTGCACCGTGATGCGGGCCATCACGTTCTCCACGACCCGGTCGCAGCGCGGGGCTTGGAACTGGAACGCATCCGCGCTCTTCGCTCCGGCCCGCGCGTAGAGTTCTCTCCGCAGCAGGGCATGTGCCCGGTGCAGCCGTATTTTGACGTTGGATTCGGTCAGGCCCAGCGCTTCCGCGGTCTCCGCCGTGCTCATCTCTTCCAGTTCGCGCAGCACCAGAACCGATCGATAGGCCGCAGGCAGCGCCTCGATGGACTGCTCCAGCATCCGTGCCGTCTCCTCTTGGGCGGCCGCTCGTTCCGGTGTCGGCTCGGGCTTGCTCAGGCTCGCCATGATGTCTCCTTCGAAATCCGCGACGGACTCCAGTGGGTCGAAGCGGCCGCGCTTTTGCGCCCGGGCCAGCGCCTCGTGCACGGCGATCTTGGTCAGCCAGGTGGAGAACTTGGCGCGGCCGGCGAATTGATCGAGGTGCTCATAGGCGCGGACGTACGCTTCCTGCATGACGTCCTCCGCCTCCGCGTCTTCGCGCAGGATGGCGCGTGCCACGCGATACAGGCGCTGGTTGTAACGCCGCATCAGGATCTCGAACAATGCCCGATCGCCCGCCAACACGCGCCTCACCACCTCTTCATCGCTCATCTGGGAGGCGGCCCCAACCTGCACCGTCGGATTCTCGATCATGCTTCTGCTCCTACCGAATAGAGCGGCCGGCACCTCCCGCGGTTACAGAATGTTTGCTGGCGAAAGGGCTGTAACCACTCCCTTGGCTCGCCACTCGGTGCGTACGGGAGGAGTTATGGCATTCGACAAGCGATTGAATCCCGCCTTCTGGGCGCTGCGCGTCGGACTCGGCCTCGGCCCGTTCCTGGCCGGCCTCGATAAGTTCTTTAACCTGCTGACTAACTGGACCATGTACCTCAACCCCTTGGTGCTGGAAGTGATTCCGGTAAGCGCCTCTACCTTCATGCGGACCGTCGGCGTGGTTGAGATGATGGTCGGGCTCGCCATCCTGACGCGTTGGACGCGCTTGGGCAGCTACATTGCCGCCGCGTGGCTGGCCGCGATCGCGGTCAACCTGGTCATGACCGGAGGCTTCTTCGACGTGGCCGTCCGCGACCTGGAAATCGCACTCGGCGCTTTCGCACTGGCGCGCCTGGCCGAGGTTAGAGAAGAGACGGTCGCCGTTCGGCAAACGGCCCACCTTCGCCTCACACCCGCTGCCTGAGCGACCGAGATATCGGATCCGGCATAGGGCCCAGAAGCCGCGAGGGCGCCTCCACGCGCCCTCGCATCGACTCTTCCACCACGCATAAGGGTCAGGGCTTGATGGGCGGCCCGTAGTAACCCTTCATCTTTTCTCTCACCCGCTTGGCCAGCTTCTCGATCTCCTCCGCTTTCTTGATGACGTCCAGCGAGAGCATGTTCTCGTCGGTCTTATCCACGTATTCCTTCAGTTGTTCGGACAGCTCCAGGAGCTTGTCTGTGCTTTGCTTCAGTTCTTCGTGCCGCTGCTTGTTCAACGCCTTGGCCTGCCGGCGCTCCATCTCGATCTCCTGGGGAGTCTTCTCCCGCCGTCGGCGCCCAAACTGGGGCTCAGGCTGCCCGGCCGCCACCGCCGCAGTTGCTGGATCGTCGGGCGGTTGGCTCACGGGTTCCTGGGCGGAAGCCGCTGACCAGATGAAAAGGAAGAGGATGGGGAGGATTACGGCACGTACTTCCGAACGCATGAGAACCTCACGAATGCTCATTCCGATTATACGGCGCGTGTGCCGCGGCGAAGCTGGGGTGTGCTGCCGGATTGACGGCCCAACTCTGTCATAATCTTCGTTCTTTATGGACACGGGTCTGAAGGACCGCGCCGTCATCGTTGCCGCCTCCAGCCAGGGTATGGGCCGCGCCGCCGCCGGAGCCTTTGCCGCCGAGGGTGCGTGCGTGGCCCTGTGCGCCCGCAATGAGAGCACGTTGGCCTCCGCCGCGGAGGAGATCCGCCGCCAACACGGCGTCCGCGTGTTGGCGCAGCCCCTCGACGTCACGCAGGGCGAAGCGGTAGCGGGCTTTGTCGAAACAGTCGTCCGCGAGTTCGGACGGCTCGACGTCTGCGTCACCAACGCCGGCGGCCCGCCCGCCAAGAACTTCCTCGCTACCACGCCCGACGACTGGCAGAAAGCCGTGGCGCAGAACTTCCTGAGCGTGGTCCATTTCGCGCGCGCCGTGCTTCCTCACATGCAACGTAATCGCTGGGGACGCCTCATCACGATTACCTCGGTCTCGGTCAAGCAGCCCATTCCCGACCTCGTGCTCTCCAACGCCGTTCGCGCCGCCGTAGTGGGACTGGTAAAGAGTCTGGCCAACGAGTTCGGCAAGGACGGCATTACCGTCAATAACGTCGCTCCTGGCTACACCGCCACCGACCGCCTGAAGGAACTCGCGGCTACCCGCGCGCTGGCCGCCGGCATCAGCGTGCAGGAGATGTACGACCGCTGGGCCGCGGATGTACCGTTGCGCCGCATCGGCCGGCCGGAAGAGGTCGCGGACGCTATCCTCTGGCTGGCCTCCGAGCGGGCTTCCTACATCACCGGCCAGACCCTGCTGGTCGACGGTGGAAGCTACAAAGGCCTCTGACCATGCGGTCCGATCGGATTGAATATCGCCGTCTGGGCATCGCGTGGGTTGCGTTATGTGCTGCTCTCGCGTTCCACGTAGCCGACGAGGCTCTGACTGGCTTCCTCTCTGTGTACAACCCTACGGTTCTGGCAATGCGCGAACGTTACGAGTGGTTCCCGATGCCCGTGTTCGAGTTCAACGAGTGGCTCACTGGGCTCGTGATCGGTGTGATGGTGTTGTTTGCCCTGTCGCCGTTCGCGTTCCGCGGGGCGCGCTGGTTGCGGCCGCTGGCCTATTTTTTTGCCATTCTCATGCTCGTGAATGGCACCGGCCACATCGTTGGGACCATACTCGGGCACACACTACCGGCCATTCGGTTTCCGCGCCCCATGCCCGGTTTCTACTCCTCGCCCCTGCTCCTGGTCGCTTCCGTCTATCTGCTGATTCAGCTTGGCAAGTCCGCAGACCGGCCAGTGCCTCGTGCAGAGTAGAATGTCTTGCCTATGACCGGTGCTCGCCGGGCAGCGCTCTCTCTCCTGCTTTTCGGATTGCCCCATCTTGCCCTGGCCACACCGCAAAACAATGCTGCGGATGAGGTTCCGCTCGAGCGCTGCGACCGGTTGCCGGTAGTCGCTGTCCAGGTGGAGCGCGCCAAGATGCGCTTCCTGGTGGATACAGGCGCCACCTCGGTGCTGAATCTGAAGTCGTTTCCAGAAGGCGCCTCCCGCGAGATCAGCGTCACCTCTTACAGCGGAACCGCCTCCGCCCGCGCGCGCGAAGTTCATGTGCCGCAACTGCAACTAGGCAGCCGCGTGCTGCGCAACCTGCGTCTGCCCGCCATCGACCTCAGTTCCATTGGCGAGGCCTGCGGCCGGCGCATCGACGGCATTTTCGGCGTGGACCTGCTGGAACAGCTCGGCACCACGCTCGACTTGCAGCGCCGCGTCCTGCAATTCCGCCAGCAGAGCGGTCCCGACCCGGAACTGGCAGAACTGGACTCCGCCATGAAAGCTTGTCGTGAAGCCTTCAACCGCCAGGACACTGCTGCACTGGCGCAGTGTTTCGATCCGCACATCAGCCTGTTCCTGGGTTCCGGCGAGTTCCACGGACGCGAGGAATGCCTGGCTCATGTCCGCCAACGTTACTTTGGCGAGCGCGGACTGTATCTGGACATCCATCACACCGAAATCCGCATTGTCGGAGATACCGCCTGGTCGGCCTACGAGTACCGGCACACCAGCGCGTCTGTGGACCACCCCGGGCGCGGCATGATGGTAATGCGGCGCACCGCGGGAACCTGGCGCATTCTCAGCATGCACGACTATCCGCAGGGCATGACCACGGCCGCGGCTCAACCCTGATGTCGCATTGAAATTAGTTTCAGTCTCGAGGAGAGAGGAGAATCGCTGATGCAACGTCGCAAGTTCCTGAAGTCATCGTCGGTTGCCCTGGCTGGCGCTGCGCTGGCCGCGCCCCAAGCCGCTCGTGCCATGATGCGCGCCGAAGACCAGGCTGCCAAGCTGCCCGCCAAGGAGTATCCGCCGCTGACCGGTCCCTTCCGCCTGCCGGCCGAGTGGCACCAGGCGACCATGAGGCGCTTCCAGCAGAAGCTGGCGGAAAAGAAGCTCGATGGCGCTGTCGTCACCGGTTCCGACAATATTCAGTACCTCACCGGCGCCTTCGCCACCACCACCGAGCGCGCCATCTGGCTGTTCGTGCCCGCCCAGGGCGACCCGGCCATCTTCTATCCCGGCCTCGATCGCGACCTGTGGGAAACCTGGTGGATCAAGGACGGCGAATGGTATTTCGACTACCACCACCACGGTGCTTACAACCAGGTGGTGTGGACAGCCGGCCCCACCGCCGACCTGTTCGCCTGGATGCTGGAAGGCCTGAAGAAGCGCGGCCACGCTTCCGGCCGCATCGGCTTCGAGCAACCTCTGTCGGACGACGAGGCGGCCTCGCTGCGCAAGACTACGCCGCAGATGAAGCCGGAATGGAAGACCGTAGGTGAGACGTTGCTGCGCATGCGCCAGGTCAAGACCGAAGAGGAGCTGGCGCTCTGCCGCGTGGGCATCGCCCTCCATGACCGCATGATGGACTTCGCCCGTAGCTACATCCTGGGCTACGGCACCGACGCCACCGACTTCGAAGTCGGCCACGCCACCAGCGCTTTCGGTGCCGCCGAACTCGTGAAATATCTCAAGCTCGATGGCCGCCCGCACACCGGGGTCGGAGTCGGTGTCGGGTTCGAGTGCCGCACTGGCGTGGCCACCGCCTATCCCCATCCCAACCAGTTTTTCTACAAGAAGATCGAGCGCGGCGACGCCATCCAGATCGCCGCCGGCGTGCGCATCGGCGGCTATGGGGGCGAAGGCTATCGCGCCATGCAGATCGCCGGCCCCGCCGTCACCGACCTCCATCGCAAGATGTGGGAAGTGCACACCGCCATGACGCTCGAGCAGCAGAAGCTCATGCAGGCCGGCACACCCTGCAATGCCGTGGCGGAAGGCGTGCTCAAAGTGGCAAAGGACGGCGGCATGGAAAAGTACGTCTATCACCGCCCCGCCCACGGCGAAGGCAGCGAGGGCCACCAGGCGCCTTATCTTGCCCTCGGCGACACCATGCTGCTCGAAGAGAACATGACCTTCTCCAACGAACCCGGCCTCTACAATCCGGCGGGCGGCTTTGGCTACAACCACTCGAACCTTGTGAGAGTAACCAAGACCGGCGGCGAACAGTTCAACCAGACGCCGCTTACCAAGGAGTGGTGCTGGATTCAGATCTAGCCGTGCCGGCTGGGCCCCATGTCTGCGCACGCCTTTCCGCGCAGACATGGGAAATTCGTCCTAGAAGATCGTCTTCACATCCCCGGCGTACGCTGCTGCCGCCGGTAGGCGATGGACTCCAGAACCTGTTTGAACCGTGCTTCGTCGCGAATGCTGCGCAACAACGGGTCGCTCTGGAAATACTCCGCGCGTTCATCTCCATTGCGCACAGCACGGTCAAGCCATTCCAGCGCCTTTTCTTTCTCGCCCAGCGTCGCGTAAAAAGCCGCCGCTTGGACATTTAAAGGCGCACTCGATCCGGCATACTTCTGCACTTCGGAGTCCATTTCCTTGAGCGCTTCCACCCGCTTCCCTTCCCGCGCCAGGACCAAGGCGCGCGCCAGGCGAATGCGGTAGTTCCGGCGGTCTTCCGGCTTTACACGTTCCAGCGTGGCCCGCGCCTTGGCTACATCTCCCAAGTCGAGGTAAGCGCGGCTCAGGTGGCCGAGCGCAAGAATATTTGTCGCATCCTGCTCTAATACCTTCTCCTGTTCCCGAATGTCGTCGGCCGGCTTGCCTTGCTCGCGCCACATCTCTCCCCGGTAGGTGCGCGCCGGGAAAAACGTGGGCGTGGCGGCTAACATTTCGTTGGCCAGTTGCTCCGCTCGCCCGTAGTTCCCGTTGAACCTGTGATAGAGCAGCTCCCACATTGTGGCCGGCAGCCCGCTGTTCGGATCCCCTTTCGACACTTGCTCCAGCTCTCCGGAAACCAGCTCTTTGCGCCCTTGCAGCAGATAGACCCCGGCCAGGGCGATCCGGCTTTGGCGTGAGCTGGGGTCGTCCTGCAGCGCGCGCCGCGCTTCTGCTTCTGCCTTGTAAAGCAGAGCGGAGTCATTGGAGTACCCGCCCTCGATCATCAGCACGTAGGTAAACGCATAAACGCCTCGGGCTTTGCCGAACCGGGGATCGATCTCAAGCGCCCGCTCGAACATTTCGCGCGCCCGCGGCACGTTGAACTGCGTGTTCAGGAACAGTACGCCTTTCTGGAAGTATTCATTGGCTTCCGCATTCGCGGAGGGCTTGCCCTCAAACTCCAACTGCATGACGGGCTGGCGTGCGGGTGATTCACGACCTTCGCTGGAGGTGATACCGATGCCGAACGGCGTCCCGCGAATCCCTATCGCGATAATCACCGCAGCAATGAGTACGGCCCCGCCAACTATCACCCACCGTGATACGCGTTGCGTCTCTCCCGCCGCCGGCACCGGGACGGTCACCTCCGTGCTCGACTCCAGCGTCTCCAGCGCCGCCCGCACCTCGCTGGCCTTCTGGTAACGCTCGCCGGGTTCGCGCTTCAAACAGCGCCCTACCACGGCTCGCAAGCCGCTTCCCGCGTTCGCCGGAAGTGCCGGTATCGGTTCGCGCAGAATGGCCGAACTCAGCTCGTAAGTCGTGGCTCCAGAGAACGGCAAGCGGCCCGCGGCCATCTCATAGAGCATCACGCCCAGCGACCAGATGTCCGAGCGTTCATCCGCCGGCTGCCCGCGCAGCACCTCCGGCGGCATGTAGTGCAACGTGCCCGCCACTGTCTTTGCTTCCGTCAGCGACATGCGCGAGCGCGTCGCATCCTCGATCTCCTGCTCCCGCTCCCGGGTGGCCAGCCCGAAGTCCAGCACCTTGGCCCGCCCTTCGGTCGTGATCATCACGTTCGCGCTCTTCAGGTCGCGATGAATGACTCCACGCTGATGCGCATGCGCCAGTGCGTCCGCGATCTGCACCGCGTAGCGCAGCAGCGTTTCCGGCGGCAGCCCCTGGCCCAGCACTATGCCGTTGAGCGTGCGCCCTTCCACATGCTCCATGGCGATGTAGGTGTGTCCGTCGGCTTCCCCAACCTCGAAGATGGTGCAGATGTTGGGATGGTTCAGGGCGGAAGCATTCCGCGCCTCGTCAATCAACCGTTTACGAGCCTTGCGATCCGCCATGAAGCGCTCGCTCACCAGCTTGAGCGCTACCGCGCGGCCCAGGCTCTCATCCTGCGCGCGATACACCACACCCATGCCGCCGGCGCCGATCTGCGCTTCAATGCGGTAGTGGCCGAGCTGTTGGCCGATCATGAGCGACGATTATCCTTCACCACGACGGAAAGGTCGAAGTCAGAGGGCAGCTTCAGTGAGGAATCCTAGTCGTCCGCGCTCGCTCGCGCCCCCAGCGTTCCTCCGAGCTGCACCAGGTCCGGCAGGGCCGGCCGCGAATGGTGCTCCGGCACGGGCACGAACTCGGGAACGCGATAGCGTGGCTTTGTTCCTCCGCTGAAGTCCAGGTAGAGCCTGCGCCGTAGGAAGCGCTCCGGAAAGTGTCCCAGGCGGAACAACGGATACTTCATCTCCGGACCGAACAGCCGCCGCCCCATCAGGTAGTAGTAGATCGGCACGCCCAGGTTGAACTTCCATTGCACCGAGGGCGTGTTGCGGTAAAAATCCAGGTTGTAGCGCCAGCAGGTGAAGAACACCTCCCACTGCAGGTCGGTCATCTTCACCAGCTTGGCGCTTTCCTTGTTCTCGAGCCGCGTGTCTTCCAGGGGCACGAATAGCGTAGGGATGGCGCACCACTTGGCATCCTTCAGGCAATAGAGCAGGTCGAGGGTCTGCTTGGTGTCCTCGCGCGTCTCGCCTGGCAGCCCGATGATCCAGGTGCAGAACGGGAACCAGTTGTGCCGGTTGAGGATTTCCATCCCCTTCAGCACCACGTCCGGCCACTGCTCCGGACGGAACGGGTATCCCTTGCCCTTCATGTACTCGGTGAACAGTCGGGGCGATCCGGTCTCGAGGCCGACGAACAGGTTGGCATAGCGGTGATCGGAATGCGTGGAAGCCTTGTGCTGCCCCACCGCCTTGCTCACGGCGATGGGCGAAAGTTCTTCGATCACCTCCGGCTCCAGCACCACCGGCGCGATGGTGCCGTGCGTCAGCATGAGGTGCTTCACGCCCGGCACCGCGGCCACCGACTCGAACAACTTCTTCAGCGCCGTGCGATTAGTCTGGAACTTCGGCCCCTGCTCGTACAGGAACAGGTCTTCGGTCGTGAAAAGGATGGTGTCGGCGCCCTCGGCCACTTGCACCCGCACGTTGTGCAGGATCTGTTCCAGCGGAATGCTTTTGCCGCCACGCAGTGCCACCGAGCAGAATTGGCAGCCACGCCCACAGCCTCGTGTGATCTCCACCACTCCGAAGGTCGACCGGTGGTGAATGGGCGGAATTCGCTCCAGCCGCGGGCTGTGGCACTCCACCTTGCGCGGCAGCGGCTCGCCCCGCACTGCCGCCTCGAACAACGGCAGAACGGCGTCTTCCGCTTCGCCGTCCACCAGGCAATCCACGCCCCACTCGTCCAGCAGGTTCTTCTTCTCGATCTGCCACGAGCCCGGTCCGCCCACGATGACCTTCAGGTGCTCTTTGTGCCGCCAGATCGCCGGGTGCAGGATCATCCGCCGGAACTCGTAGGCGTTGATGGGTTCGGCGGTTGCGCCGTACAGCATGGGGTAGATGTCGGTGGCGAACGTGATGCCCAGCGGGTTATGGGCATGGATGCCGATCACCCGCGTCTCCGGGCCCACGAACCGCTCCAGTTGGTCCGGATAGCAGACCGCGATCTGCTCCGGCGAGAACTTCTTCAGCAGCAGCGCTTCCACTACGCGCAACCCGTGCGGGACGTACCGGGCCTGGCCGTCGGCCGCAATCTCGTTTGCCAGCGACCAGTCTGTCCCCATCCACTTGGCGTAACGGTACGGAAGCGTGGCCAGCAGCATCTGCCGCCACGTGCTGCGCAGGTATTCGGAGGATTCGGAATCGCTGGCGGCCAGCACGATTAGCTTGCCGCGTGGCGAGCTCAGCTTAACGGCGTCTCCGTTGCGCGGACTACCGTTTCGCGGTGCGTTCATGGGACGCTCTCCGTTCCACCGGTACGCGACCGGTCCCAGAACCTGATGGCAACGGCGTGCACCGAATTCTACCCGAAAAAGTGAGCCCCGGTCGCAGCGCCTCGGGTTGAGATGCGGTGACTCACCGGCGCGTTATCTCGGCTATTTCTCCGGCGCGGCTACAAACCGGTATCCCACGCCGCGCACCGTCAGCAGGTGCTGCGGACGGGAGGGCTCCTTCTCGATATACCGCCGCAGCCGCACGATGAAGTTGTCGATGGCGCGCGTGTCGGTCTCCTCGCTCAGGCCCCATACGTCGCGCAACATCGCCTTGCGCGACACCGCCTTGCCGGCGTGCTGCACCAGGTAGCGCAGCAGCTCGGCTTCCATCGCCGTGAGCCGCACGGCTTGCTTTCCTGCGTGCAGTTCCAGGGCTCCGAAGTCGATCCGCTTGCCGTCGAAGACAAACTCATCGGCCTCCGGCCCATTGCCCGGACGGGCTTGCACGGTGGCATTCGCGGATACCCCTTCCCCGCTCTTCCGCGACCAGCGATGCCGCCGCAGCAGGCCGCGCAACCGGGCCAGCAAAATCGTCAGGTCGAACGGCTTGGGCAGATAGTCGTCGGCGCCCGCCTCGAATCCGCGCAGCACGTCTTCCGGCCGCCCACGAGCCGTCAGCATGAGGATGGGCGTAAAGACGCCCGCTTGCCGCAGCTCCGACGCCACCTGGAAACCGTCGACGCCCGGCAGCATCACGTCCAGGATCACCGCGTCGTAGTTCGCTTCCGGCCGCTTCAGCCGCTCGAGCGCGCGCTCCCCATCCCCCGCCAGCTCCACGCGATAGCCTTCCGCTTCCAGGTTGAAGCGCAATCCGTTCGCCAGGTGCTTCTCATCCTCCACCACCAGCACGGCGCTCATGGCTGCACCCTCGGCAACTGCACGGTGAAGGTGCTGCCGTGCTGTTCGCCGGCGCTCTCCGCGCGCACCCGCCCGCCGTGTTTCTCGATCACCGACCGCACAATGAACAGCCCCAGCCCGGTGCCTTTCACCCGCGTCATCTGCCGCCCGGGAGCGCGGTGGAAGCGTTTGAAAATGCGCTTCAGCTCGTCCTGCGGAATGCCGACGCCTCGGTCCCGCACCTGTACGGTCACGCTCTCGGCGTTCGGCGTGGCCACTTCCACCTCCACCTGCACGCCGTCATGCGAGTACTTGATGGCGTTCTCGATCAGGTTGGCAAACGCCGCGTAGAGCTCATTGCGGTCCCCGAGGACTTCCGGAGCGCCATGCCCATCAGCCGCGTGGAACCGCAGCGCCTCCGGGCTGAGGTGGTGCGCCGTCCGCGCCAGCGCCACCGATTCCTGTACCACTTCGGCCACATCCACCACGGTGCGGGCCAGGCTGCGACCCGTCTGCCCGGTGCGCGCCGCCAGCAGAACCTGCTCCACGGTGCTCAGCAGGCGGTCGCTATCCGCCAGCATCACGTCGTAGAACTCGCGCCGCTGCACTTCGTCCAGGTCGCGCGATTTCAGCGTCTCCAGGTACAACCGCAGTGAGGCGATGGGCGTCTTCAGTTCGTGCGTCACCGCGTTGAGGAAGCTGTCGTGCTGCTCGTTCCGTCGTATCTCCCGCACCAGGAAGATGGTGTTCAGCGCCAGCCCCGCGATGATGGCCAGCGACAGGATCGAGCCCAGCAGCAGCCAGCCCAGCGTGCGCCAGTGCAGCAGGATCCAGCTCACGTTTAGGGCCACGGCCGCCGCGATCAGGCAGACCCCGAAGGTGACGAAGAACACCACCGACTTGCGGCGCGTGCGCAGGTTCATTGCCAGGACCGCAGAAGAGAAAGAACCTGCAAGGATTGTACCCTGCAGGCTCGGGAAGGGTGATAGCGGGACTAGTCGCCCGCGGCTTCGGCCATCGCGGGAACGGTTGCGCTCTCTTCGCTCGCCGGATCTTTCAGCTTCACCAGCTTGATGTCGCGCGCCAAGCCGAGCGCTTGCAGTGTCCGGATGCCGATCCAGTTCGTATCCAGCTCGTACCAGGCCAAACCGTGTCGTGCCGCGGTGGGATGCGCGTGGTGGTTGTTATGCCATCCTTCGCCGAAGCTGAGCAGCGCTACCCACCAGTTGTTGGTCGAGTCGTCGCGCGTCTCAAAGCGGCGGCTGCCCCACATGTGCGTCGCCGAATTCACCAGCCAGGTGCTGTGCAGGATGAACACCGTGCGCAGGAACGTGCCCCAAAGCAGCCACGGCCATCCTCCCGCCGCCAGCAATCCGATCCCCAGAACGATCTGTGGCACGTAGTGGTACTTGCTGATCCACACCTGGAAGCGGTCTCTCGCCAGGTCGGGCGCGTACTTGGCCAGGACGTCAGCATCATGATGGAGCGCGCGCCCGGTGAGGATCCAGCCCATGTGCGCCCACCACCCGCCGTCGCGCGGCGAGTGCGGGTCGCCCTCGATGTCACTGAAGCGGTGATGGATGCGGTGCGTCGCCACCCAGAAGATGGGGCCCCCCTGCATGGCCAGCACCCCGCACGTGGTTAGGAAGTACTCCACCCACCTGGGCGTCTTGTAGCCCCGGTGGGTCAGCAGCCGGTGATATCCCATCCCGATGCCCAGGCTGCCCGACACCCAGTAAAGGAAGACGGCCACCGCCAGCGCCGACCAACTGAAGTAAAACAGCGCCGCCACCGCCCCCACGTGGAACAGCATCATGAAGACGGCGGTCACCCAGTTGATCCGGTTCACTCTCTCTGGCGCTACGGTTTCCTGTTCCATTTTTCGCGTGTTACTCCTCGTGTAACAGTGCTTCCAGCCTACCAATTCGCACCCGCCGCTACTGTAATACTTCTGTAATTGCTTGGTGGAGTGCGGGATAACCCGCTTGTCGGGTTTCGGTTGGGAGAGCGGGACAAATCCTGTTCCGGGTGGAGCCGGGGAAATCCCGTGTCGGCGACAACTCACCCGACACGGGCTCTAGCCCTGATCCTACGCCGCCTTCTCCATACCCGCCCACTTCTCGATCAGCAGCAGCGTAGCCGCGTAGTCCAGATCGTCGTGCCCTTCCTGGCTGGCCGCCTCGTACACCGTGTCCACGCCCTCCACGCCCGGCAGCCGTACGCCATGCTGCTTGGCCGCGTCCAGGATCAGGTGCAGGTCTTTGTGCATCAGCCGCAATGGGAAGTTGGCGGAAAAATCGCGCCGCTCCACGAACGGCGCCTTGTAGTCCAGCACCCCGGAGCGCGCCATCGACGACCGCAGCAGGTCCAGGAACGAATCCGGAGCCACACCCAGCCGCCGCGTCAGCGTCAGCGCCTCGGCAAAGCTTTCGTACATGAGCGCGATCATCAGGTTCAGGCCCAGCTTGGCCCCCTGACCCATGCCGGTACCGCCCATGCGGATCACCTGTTTGCCCATGGCGCCCCAAAGCGGATGCAGCTTCTCGATCGCCGCCTCGCTCCCTCCCACGATGAAGATCAGCGTGCCGCCTTCGGCGGCCGCCTTGGAGCCGGTAAGCGGAGCGTCCAGATAATCCGCGCCCCGCGCCCGCACGCGCTCCGCGAAGCGCTGCGTGGCTTCCGGTGAGATGGTGCTCGAGTCCACCACCACCATGCCCGGTTTCAGGGAGGCCTCCACGCCTTGCGGCCCCAACAGCGCCTGCTCCACTGCGGCGGTGTCCGGCACGCACATCCACACCACTTCCGCCTCCCGGGCCGCTTCCCGCGCTGACGCTGCCTCGCGCGCCCCGGCAGGAGCTTTGCCCGGCGTCCGGTTCCAAACCGTCACCTCGTGCCCGGCCTTCACCAGGTTGGCGGCCATGGGTCGCCCCATGATGCCCATTCCAATGAATGCAATGCGCATGATTCCTCCTCCGGAAATCGAACGCACGATTACAAAGGAGCGCGGCCCC
>DATIGQ010000136.1 GCA_035454605.1 Terriglobales bacterium | reverse complement strand
CGAAGGCGACTATCGCCAGTTCAAGGACGTGACCTTCCAGGGCGACGAAGTCGTGTACGTCTCCGCGGGTGACGGCACCACCAGCGAGGGCGAGTTCTGGGAAGCGATGAACTCCGCCGCCAACCTCAAGCTGCCGGTGTTGTTTCTGATCGAGGACAACGAGTACGCCATCTCCGTGCCGGTGGAAGTGGGCACGGCGGGCGGCAGCGTCTCCAAGCTTGTCTGCGGCTTTCCCAACTTTCACTTCGTGGAGGTCGACGGCACCGATCCGGTGGCCAGCTACGCCGCGCTCAGCAAGGCGGTGGAGTATTGCCGCGCCGGGAACGGCCCGGCGTTCGTGCATGCGCACGTGATCCGTCCGTACTCGCATTCGCTTTCGGACGACGAGCGGCTCTACCGGCCGGAATCCGAGCGGCAGAAGGAGGCGCAGCGCGATCCCATCACGCGCATGCAGATGTTCCTGATCCGCGAGAACATCCTCGATGAGAAGGGCATCAACAAGCTGGAAAAAGAAGTGGACGAAGAGATACAGGAAGCGACCGACCGCGCGCTGGCCGCCGCGCCGCCCACGACGGACTCCATCACGCGCTTTGTGTATTCTCCCGACCTCGACCCGACCTCTTCCGCCTTCGACAGCGCTCCGGTTGCCGGCGGCGATAGCGCCACCCTCGATTGGCAGGCCACCTATTCCGGCACCGTGGCCGACAAGCCGCAGCCGGCCACCGGCGCTGAAAAGACCATGGCCGACCTGATCAATGCCTGCCTGAAGGACGAGATGCGCCGCGACCCGCGCGTCGTCGTCTTCGGCGAAGACGTGGCCGACTGCAGCCGCGAGGAGTACCTGAAGAAGAAGCTCATCAAAGGCAAGGGCGGGGTATTCAAACTGACCGCCGGGTTGCAGACGGAGTTCGGAAGCGAGCGCGCGTTCAATTCGCCGCTGGCGGAGGCCAACATCGTGGGCCGCGCCGTGGGCATGGCTACGCGCGGGCTGAAGCCGGTGGTGGAGGTGCAGTTCTTCGACTACATCTGGCCGGCGATGATGCAACTGCGCAACGAGCTCCCGCTCATGCGCTGGCGCTCGAACGGCAATTTTTCCTCTCCCGCAGTGGTGCGCGTGGCCATCGGCGGCTACCTCACCGGCGGCGCCATCTATCACTCGCAGTGCGGCGAGAGCCTGTTTACGCACACGCCGGGCATGCGCGTGGTCTTCCCGTCCAATGCGCTGGACGCCAACGGCCTGCTGCGCACCGCTATCCGCTGCGACGACCCGGTGCTGTTCCTGGAGCACAAGCGCTTGTACCGCGAGCCTTTCGGGCGCGCGCCCTATCCCGGACCGGAGCACATGATCCCGTTCGGTAAGGCGCGGGTGTGGAAAGAAGGCAGCGATCTTACCGTGATCACTTACGGCGCAGTGGTGCCGCGCGCGCTGCAGGCGGCGCAACGCATCGAGCGCGAACAGGGGCTGAGCGTCGAGATCGTCGACCTGCGCACCCTGAGCCCGTACGATTGGGAGGCGATCGCGGCGTCCGTGCGTAAGACCAACCGCGTCCTTGTGGCCCACGAAGACACGCTGAGCTGGGGCTACGGAGCGGAGATCGTGGCCCGCATTGCCGATGAGCTGTTCGATGAGCTGGATGCGCCGGTGAAACGCGTGGCCGCCATGGATACTTTCGTGGCCTATCAGCCGCTGCTCGAGGACGAGATCCTGCCGCAGGCCGACGACCTCTACCGCGCCATGGAGGAGCTGGCGAAATTCTAGCCCGCAACCTGGAGATGCCGTGTTCAGCCCGGAAGAAGGGGAGTTCGCCTTCGGCGTCACCTGGCAGCAGGTCGTGCGCCATGTCGTGATCAGCGTGACCGCCACATTCCTCGCCTGGTGGGCGCTCAAGAAATACTGGAAAAAATGACGGTCAGCGTGGGCCTCCGCCACGAGCGGCGTGCCATTCCAGCTAGGCGAGATGCCAGGCCTTGAGGAAAGGCAGCAGGTTGGGGATCAGGTCGGCGGCGGCGTGCACGATCACCACGACCGCCAGGTTGCGCGTTCGCGACCACAGCACGCCCAGGAAGATTCCTGACACCGACGTGATGACGATCGAGTAGGCAAGCGCGCTGCCCAGCGAGGGCGAGGCGCCCAACGCTTCGCCGGTGACGGCCGTGCGCAGATAGAGTCCCGGTGCGTGGACCAGCCCGAACAGCGCCGAGGCCGCGATAATTCCGCTCAGTTCGGAACCGAAGACGCGCGCCAGGCGGGTCTGCAGCAGGACGCGGAAGAAGAACTCTTCTACCAGCCCGACTTCAAGGGCGAGCCAAACCAAAGCCAGCGGCACCGCCACCACCGCCACCCAGATGGGAACCTGCGCCTGGCTCAGGTCGCGCAGGCCTCGTCCCAGCACGCCCTGCATGAGGAGGCCGGCGAGCGACATCCACAACGCCGGTTTGATCTGCTTCCAACGGACTCCCACCGGCGCGAGCTCGCTCACCTTGTAGTGCCAACCCCGAAGGAGTATGAGGCCGGGAATCACGACGACCATCGCAAGCTTGGCGGCCGCCATGGCGAGGGATTGTGCAGGTTCGTTGGGAAATGAGCTACGCAAGGCGCCGAGTCCCCATACCAGGAACGCCGCCAGAGGCAACATCCACAGGAGGAGCACGGCGAGTTCCGCTCCCGGCGACCGCACAGCCAGCGGCAGGGCTTCCACCTTGCGCGTGAACAGCAGCGCCAGCAGGGAAAACAGGACACCAACGAGAGCCAGTATGGCGATGGCTTCCGCGGGCTCGAAGTCTGGCTGACGGCTCAGCTGCCAGAGCGCGGCGGCATATATGGCGACGTAGGCGAGGAGAACCTTATTGCGGAGGGCGTCGAGTAGGGTACGCATGGTTCATTCCTACCTGCGGCGGCCGGTTGCCGGACGCGACTTGTTGTCAATCGACCAGGGGCCCGCGCCGAAGAAGACCAGCGCCAGCGCCAGCGTGGCATGCGAGAGATACGCATCATACCCGGCCAGGCCCTCGCGGAAGTGAATGCGGAGTCCGATGCCCATGAAGACGAGAATGATGGCCGCTGCGACGCGCGTTTGCAATCCGATAACGAGCATCGCCGCCGCAAGGAGTTCTACCCAGGAGGCAGCCGGTGCCAGCCAGTTCGGTAATCCAAGAGGAGTCAGG
>DATIGQ010000135.1 GCA_035454605.1 Terriglobales bacterium | reverse complement strand
AGGGAAGCGGGAAATAACGGTCCGGCTGAACTGGTATCGGCGGAGATGCCGTTACTCTTTTGGCCGCAGCGGACCGAAGAAAAGCCTGGAGACTCCAATGCCTACTACGATTATGAAACTGGTGTCGATTGCCGCACTGCTCTGTGCCATGTTCTGGCGACCCTATGGTGGCTACCAAGTCTTGTTTGAGTTCGCCGTGTTCGCCGGTGCTGCCCTGGTGATCGTGCAGTCCTACCGTTTGGACAAGTTCCGCTGGGGCCTTGCATTCGTAGTAATCGCTGCCCTCTTCAACCCGGTTTCTACCGTGGCGATGCCTCGCGCCGCGTCAGTCCTCCTGAACGCGATCTGCATGGCGCTGTTCGCGACGTCGCTGGTCGTCTTGAAGAACCAGCCCAGGCTGTCGATCGCCTCCATCACCGATCGAACACCCGGAAGTGTGTCCCTATAGGTAGGCAGCTTCGTCCCGGCTAGGGATTGTTGGCCGGTTCTAGGGGCGGAGCGGTAGGTTCAAGGTCGCCCGCTTCGCTGGACTGTTGTTTTTCGAGCTTGCGCTGCAGCTTCCGCGCTGCCTTGGCGCGCTGTTTCTCTTGCCGGTTGCGCTCCTTCTGGCGTTTGGTGCGGCCCGAACCTGAACTACCAGCCATAGTACCTCCTCGGCGAATCTCTTATCTCTACCTGTGACCCGCGACGAAACCGGCTACCAGCGTGGCTCGCGCCGCTGGCGTGCATGGCTGTTTCCGCCGCCTTTTCGGTCACCGCGATCGCGTTGCGGCCGGGCTTCATTTACGGTCAATTGCCGCCCACCCACCTCCGTGCCATTGAGAGCCGCGATGGCCTTTTCTGCGTCAGTGTCCTCGGCCATCTCCACGAAGGCGAATCCCCGAGGACGCCCGGTGCTCGGCTCGGTGATCACGTTCACAGCCTGCACGGACCCGTGTGCCTCGAACATTCCCCGCAAATCCGCTTCCGTAGTCCCAAACGACAGGTTCCCCACATAGATCTTCTTCATGGTGCTCCTCCTTCGATGCTGGTGCCGTTAAGTGCTATCGGCGTTTTGCCAAGAGGCCGCCGAAGAAACGCAATCTAGCCCTCGCTCAGCAGCGCTCGGACTCTTTCGATGATGTCCTCAGGGCCTTCTCCGCGCACTATCATCTCGCCGTTGAAAAAGACACGGCACAGATACTGGGCGCCGCTGAGCAAGAACCCTACACGCTGTGCGGGGTCCCACTCGCGAATGCTGCGCAGCGCCCCGAAGTTGCTACCGGCGCTTTCGCTGAGCGCCACCAGCACCAGATCCGGACGGCGAGCACGCCAGCGTGCGCGTGCTTCGGAGGCGTCCTTGACGGTTTCGACCTCGTACCCGTGGGTGCTGAGCATGACGGCCTGCGTGCGCATCAAGCGTTGGTTCTCGCCCACCAGAAGGATTCTTGCTCCGGCGCCTTCGTTCCCCGGTACTTCCGTCACAGAGTCACCGCCCGGCTGATCTGTGCCAGCTTCACGGCCTCCGCGAACGACAACGAGAGACGATGATTGCGGGTTGCGGCCATTTCAGGGCGAGGATCGTTCAACGACCGTCTCGCGGAGATTCGCCATGCCGCTTCCAACAAGCTTCCCCGCCGGGGGAGCTTCTCACAGGCATCCGCAAACAGAGTCCGAACCCGGTGTCCCCATTCGCCATAGTCGCGTTGCTCCGCGGTCTCTGCGCTGTCCGGCGGAGAAAATGCCAGATAGCGTGGCTTGCCCACAAAATAGACGATTCTTTGCCTGGGGCTTGCCGCTCGAATTTCACTGCAGAATTGCTGCACGACCCAGGGAGCCTCGCGGAAATCGACCACCACCAAGCCATAGAAGTCCGGCCGCCACAGGAGGAAGGCTTGAATCGTGTCGGCGGCACAATCCACGTCCAGGCCGAGCTTTCGCATGACCTTGGCCCGCAGGTCTCGGGTGGTGGTATTGCCGTCGAGCAGTAGCAGCTTCCCTCCACATTCCCCAGAGGGACGTGAGTCTGTCATCGGGTGCTCCTTTGCGCCGGCTACTCTTGCGGCTGCGTGCGAATCCGGATTTCGCTCCGCGGCGTGTGGCTTGAGCTGAGATCCGTTGTGAGTCTGGTTAGGCAGGAAGGAGTAAGGACGCAGCTACTTCCCCTCCGGCCAGGTTTCTTGCCGTCTGGTCGCGCAAAGAACCGACGTGAGAAACACCCGGCGGAAGGATGCGAAAGAAGACTTCTACAGTATACGCCACAATTCCGGCGTCTCAGGCGATAACTTCGCGCTTCGCACTTCACGAAAACCCTCTCCTCGCCCAACCATCGCGGTCGCAACGCGGAAGCCTCGCGCCCCATACCCGGCCTGGCGCGCGGCGGGGTGTGCCGCGATGTTCACGTCCTGGTCGATGGTAATGATCCGGAGAGTTTCATGCGGCGGTCACGATGATGGCCGCGCTGCGCTGCCTGCCGGCGCGGTGATAAGCGTGGCGCACGGCGGAGTCGAAGTAGATGGCATCGCTCGCCTCGAGCACGTGTACATCGCTGCCAATCGTCAGTTCGAGCTTCCCGCGGATCATGTAGAGGAACTCGATCCCGCCGTGCTGGTGGAAGCGCAACTTGTCCTTGGCAACCGGCTGGAATTCGGCCAGGAATGCGTTGAGCTTGCGTTCGGTGGCGGGAAAATCCAGGCTCTCGAACCAGTAGGAGATCTCGCCGCCGCCCGGTCGCTCCGGGAACCGGATACGTTCGCGTTTGCGCACGATGGCTGCCACGCGCCGCTTGCGCTCGTCGGTAAAGAAGTATTCCAGGCCAACGCTGAACACCATGGCGATGCGCAGCAGCGTAGGCAAGGTGGGGAACAGCCTGCCGCGCTCCAGCTTGGACAGCATGGCCGGCGAGAGCCCGGTGTGCCTGCCGAGCTCTACCAGCCCCATACTCTTCTTCAGCCGCAGCCCGCGAAGTTTCTCCCCCAGCGCGTAAGGCTTCAGGCCTTCGCTGATGGTCTTGTTCACCCGTTTTTCCTCCCTGTCAAAAAGTGAGGCGAACCTTTGATTCCCGTTCACACGAATTGCGCATCCCGGTCGATTTGTCCGTACAAGCAAATATATTTGACTTACAGTAAACATCAGACCGGGAGAATGGTCAAACCACAGCCGTTCTCCCGTCCTCAACGGCAAAGGAATGTTGAATGAGAGCAGTTCAAAGGATGAGTGAGAAGGCCCGGGTAACGGTGCGGCGGCCGGGACCTCCCGATGTTGAAGGCAACTGCATCGTGTACTGGATGCAGCGCTCCCAGCGGGCGGTGGACAATCCCGCCCTGGACGTTGCCGTCCGTCTTGGCAGCGAGTTGAGCAAGCCGGTGGTGGTGTTCTTTGCCCCGGTACCTTTCTATGCCGGGGCGAACCAACGTCACTTCCGCTTCCTGGCCGACGGCATTCCCGATATCGCTGCAGGTCTGGCAGAGCGCGGGGTGGGACTCTGCTTCCGCCCGTATCCGCAACACAGCCTTCTCCGGTTTCTCGAAGAAGTGCGTCCGGCCATGGTGGTGGGCGACGAGAACCCACTGCGGCAGACCGAGAGCTGGAGGAGGCGAGTCGCCCGCGATTTGAAGGTGCCATTCTGGACGGTCGATAGCGACGTGATCGTCCCCTCAAAGCTGCTGGCAAGGGAGCACTATGCTGCGCGCACCATTCGCCCGCATCTGCTGAGACTCCTGCCCAGCTTTCTGGCACACTCGGAGAACCCGGAAGCCCGGGTTGCTTGGGCTGCGCCGCCGAAACTGCGCTCGCAGCCCTGGGAAGCCGACTTTACCTGCGAGTGGAGGTTAGACCGCTCGGTGGCGCCGGTGAGTGCCTGGCGGGGCGGCACCAGCGAGGGGATGCGCCGTTTGCGCGCCTTCATCGCCCAGAAATTGGCGGGGTATGCGGACGGCCGCAACCGGCCGGAAAGAGACGCCACCAGCCGCCTGTCTCCCTACCTTCATTTCGGACACCTGGGACCGCACACGGTGGCGGCGTGTGTCCAAGGCGCCGATGCGCCCGCCCACGCCAAGCAAGCATTCCTGGAGCAACTGATTGTCCGCCGCGAGCTGGCAGTGAATTTCGTGCGTTTCAACGCTTCGTACGATTCCATGGCATGCCTGGAGCCCTGGGCCGACCGTTCCTTCGCGCAGCATGCGTCGGACCGGCGGCCGATCGTCTACAGCGAGCAGAGCCTGGAACGCGCGGAAACCCATGACCCGCTCTGGAACGCAGCGCAGAAACAGATGGTCCTGACCGGATGGATGCACAACTATTTGCGGATGTACTGGGCCAAGAAGATCCTGGAGTGGAGCCCATCGGTCGCCGCGGCGTATCAGCGGGCTATCTGGCTGAACGACCATTACCAGCTCGACGGTCGCGACCCTAACGGTTACGCCGGGATAGCTTGGGCCATCGTGGGCAAGCACGACCGGCCCTGGTTCGAGCGGCCCGTGTTCGGACAGGTGCGTTACATGTCGCTGGCCAGCACCGGCCGGAAGTTCGACGCGAAACGATACATCGAAAACGTAGAAAGGTTGGAACGCTCACATGTTTAGCAGTGCGGTGAGTTGGCTGGGATTTGTCGCGATCTGTTTCGGTGCCGCCGGGATTGGCTCGGTATTCACCGCATCTTCGGTGAAGACCTGGTATCCGGCGCTCTTGAAGCCCGCTGGCACGCCGCCGGCGTGGGTATTCGGGCCGGTGTGGTCGACCCTGTACCTGCTGATGGGGACGGCGGCGTGGCTGGTGTGGCGGCAGCGGAGCGAGACGAACGTGTGGCTTCCGCTGGCTTTGTTCTTCGTGCAACTGTGCCTGAATGCGGCCTGGTCCTACATCTTTTTCGGTTTGCGACAGCCGGGAGCGGCCCTGATCGGGATCGGTCTGCTCCTGGTCGCCATCGTGCTTACGGCGACGAGCTTCGTGACGGTCTCCCGTCCTGCGTTCTGGTTGATGACGCCGTATCTCGCCTGGGTCGCCTACGCCACGTACCTGAATTTCGGGATCTGCTGGCTCAACCGAGAGGTCGTATGAGGATCCTTGTCACGGGCGCAACCGGCTACGTTGGCGGGCAGCTGGTGCAGAAACTTGCCCGGGCCGGACACGAGATTACATGCATGGTGCGGGATCGCTCCCGTGTGTCGTTGGCTCCCGCCAGTGGCCTACAGGTGGTCGAGGCCGACGCGCTGCGTGCGGAAACCCTGCCGCCGGCGCTTTCCAACTCTGAGGTGGCCTACTACCTCATTCACTCCATGTCGGGGCAAGAAGCCGGGTTCGAACAACGGGACCGCCAGGCCGCCTACAATTTCGCGGTGGCGGCGAGGCAAGCCGGTGTACGCCGTGTCGTCTACCTGGGCGGGCTTGCCACCAGCGGGTCCGTGCTCTCGTCGCATCTGAAGAGCCGTCGGGAGACCGGCGCGATCCTGCGGAAGTACGGACCTCCCCTGATCGAGTTTCGCGCCGGGATCATCGTGGGTGGCGGCAGCACCTCATTCGAGATCATCCGCTGTCTGACGGAGCGGCTCCCGGTCATGATCTGCCCGCGCTGGGTGCTCACGCGCACCCAGCCCATCGCCATCGACGACGTGCTCGCGTACTTGGTCGCCGCCCTCGACCTGCAGTGTTGCGCGGAGGAACCGATCGAGATCGGTGGCGCCACCGTCGAAACCTACGGCAGCATGATGCTCGGCTACGCCCGCCGGCGGGGTCTTAAACGCTGGCTGATCGCGGTGCCGGTGCTGACGCCTCGGCTTTCCTCCTACTGGCTCGACCTGGTGACCCCGTTTTCTCCCGCAGTTACCCGGCCGCTGATTGAAGGGTTGAAGAGCGAATCGGTCTGCACCAGTCCGCTGGCCAAACTCCTGTTTCCCCACATCCAGCCGATCTCCTATGACGCAGCGGTGGCGCGTGCGCTCGATCCCCGTTCCCCTTCGTTGCCCCGGCCGTCTCCGGCCGCAGTGGAACACTGCTAAAGCCAATCCCCAGGGCCGCGCCGCCTTCTACCTTGGCTGGACGAGTGGGACGAATCCGCTCCGGTGATGCCTGTCACTTCCGCCGGTGACCTCCGTCACCGCTACCCGTGGCAGTGCCGGCTAAGCTTCGCTGGAGTTCACCTCGGAGCGTGGACTCCCATGTGAGGTTGGTATGACCACATCTGGCATGAACTTTTGGGCGGAATGCGAGCGCGTCCACGATGACCACGAATCGGTGATGGCCGATCTGGCCGATCTGGCCTACGCTCTGGACAGCCTGGAGCGCTACGGCCGGAGCTTCGCGCAGCTCAGCGATACCGGCGACCTCTACCGCTACGGCGTCCGGCTGTGCGAGACCATCCCCGATCACTTTTCCCGCGAAGAGACCTGGTTGCAGGAGGAAGTAGCGACCATCAGCCCCGAACTGGCGAACTTCGCCCGCGAGATGGTGTATCAGCACGAGACGCTGCGCGGCGAACTGCGTGACTTCCGCAGCGCTCTGGAGCAACTGCGCGGCGCCACCGAGGATGAACTTCCCGACATCGTCGCCGGCGTTCGCGAGCAGGGCTGGCAGGTGGCCCGTAATCTTGCCGCCCACGTCGCGCTCGAAGAAGACCAGTTGCGCGGCTTCCTGTAAGAAGCCGGTCGGCGCGTCGCCCGTCACGGCACAAGGGACAGGTGCCGGTCGGGTCAGTCCGCAGCGTCTCAAAGTCGGGCGCCACGCCGCACCGCATCACTCAGCAAGACGAATTCCTTCGCTTTCCGGCAACCGCGCCGCCGCTGTTTCTTCCTTCACCCGTTGTGTAAGATGACCTTCTGCCCGCACCCGCAGGATACTCGTCGTCCAGGAGGCGCACGTGAACCGGACCTGTTTCCCGAAACTCATGCTGGGCGCCACGGTGTTGGCGGTCCTGTCGGTTGCCGCCTTTGCGGATTCGGCGCCCATGGTGGAGGAAGGGATGACCCGAAAGGTCGCCGACGGGGTCTACGTCATCTCCGACCGCCGCGTGAATCTGGTGCCCAACATCGGCATCCTGGTGGGCGACCGCGGGGTGATGGTGGTGGATACCGGCATGGGTCCGGCCAACGCCGAGCGTGTCCTGCACGAGGTTCGCAAGCTCACGTCCAAGGAAATCCTCTACCTCACCATCACCCATTTCCACCCCGAGCACGGCATGGGCGCGCAATCGTTTCCGCAGGGCACTCGCATCGTCGTTCCCAAGGCGCAGAAGGAAGAATTGGCCGAGAAAGGCGCCGACTACATCAAGATGTTCACCGGGTTCAGCCCGCAGATCGCCGAACTGCTCAAGCCGGTGAAGCTGGTTACGGCTGACATTGCCTTCGAGCATGAGTTGGAGATCGATCTGGGCGGCGGAGTGCTGGTTCGCTTGCTTCATTACGGACCGGCGCACACCCGCGGCGACAATCTGGTCTGGCTGCCCAATCAGAAGATTCTCTTCGCTGGTGATGTGGTGGTGAACCGCTTCTTCCCCATCATGCCCGATCCGGACGCGAGCCCGCGCGGTTGGCTCGAGGCCCTGAACCGGCTTGAGCAATTGCAACCCGCCACTATCGTCCCCGGCCATGGTGAGGTCGGCGACGCTTCGCAGATCACTGCGCTCCAGGAGTATCTGGCTTGGCTGCGCGGCCGCGTGAAGGAGCTTGCGGCCCAGGGCCAGTCGGCGGAGCAGGTCGTGGCCGCCCTCTCGCCCGAGGTGCAGGCCCGGTACAAGTGGGACAATCCCAACTGGATCAAGAACGCCATCGAGCGCACCTACGCCGAACTGAAGCAGCCATGACGGTGGAGTCTCGGCTGCCGTTCTTCGCCGGGCGTATGAGCGCCGCCCGCATCCTGGTGTGCGGCGGCATCCTGCTCATCATCGCCGGCATGTTGCTGGGCGAGGTCTACGCCATCTTCATCTCCCATGTGGGTACGGCCGAGATCAAGCGCTTGTGGACCGGCATCGCCGAGGCCGTCGGCCGTGGCGACCCGGCTGCGGCCGTGGCCGGCTACGAGCGAGTGGAGGAGATGCTTCACCGCCGCGGGCGCATCGTCAACACCCACTCCCATATCATCGCTTTCGGATTCCTCGCACTGACGTTGGCCGTCTTGCAGTCCGTTCTGCCCATGGACGAGCGCCGCAAGCGGCGTCTGGCGATCCTGGTCATCACCGGATCGGTGCTGCAGCCGCTGTTCGTGTTCGTGCGCGCCTACGCGGGAGAGTGGGCCCTCTGGGTTTCGGATCTGGGCGGCTTCCTGGTGATGGGCGCGGTGCTGGCCTATGCCGCCGGATTGCGGTCGGCGGAAGACTTGACCGCAGCTTTGCGCGCCCAGGTTGCAGACTTGCTGGCTTCCGCCAGCAGCCGGCTGCTGCTGCGCACGGGCGGCGTGCTCATCGTGGCGGGGATGGCCTTCGGCTTGTATCTGGCCTGGCAGTTCGTCACGCAACTGGAACCGCAACACTGGCAGTTGCTGGAATCGGGCCTCGCCGCCGCGCGCCAGGACCCGCCCGCCGCGCGCGAGACGGTGCTTGCCTATCGTGGCTTGCAATCGAAGATTGCCATCACCGCGGCGGCGCACTCGCACGCCATCGAGATGGGGATCATGGCCCTGCTGCTCGGCTTTGTGCAGAACTTCGTTTTCTTCAGCGAGCGCTGGAAGCTGCGCTGGGCCTGCGTATTCTGTTTGGGCTCGGCGCTGATGCCGGTCTTCATCTTCATCGCCACCATCGTGGGTTTGGTCTCGGCCGCGTTTGCCGACCTTTCTGGAGCCTTGGCCATCGCAGCCCTCGTGGCCATGCTGGTCGGGTTGGTGCGGCATTCCGGTGCGCAAGCCGCACGCGAGGGGAGTGCCGGATGAAGTCCCCGGAGAAAGTGCTTCTCGGCGGCGGCATGCTCCTGCTGGTAGCCGGACTCCTGTTCGGCGCGGCGTATGGCTACCTGGTAGAGCACCAGCCGCTGCTGGTGTTGCGCGAATCGTATCGCGACCTGCTGGCTTCGTCAGCGGCCGGCGATGTGGCGGGAGCGCAGGCAGCGCTCACCCAGGCTCAGCGCATGAACTACGCCTACGTGCGTGCCGTGGACGTCCACACCCACACCCTCAAGCTCGCCAACGTGATCCTGCTGGTGGGCCTGTTCTATCCGATGGTGGCGCTCTCCGAGGTCATGCGCCGGCGGCTGGCAATCCTGTTCGTGGCCGCATCGTGGTTGTTTCCCGCGGGCGTGTTTGCGGAGATCTTTTCTCCCGGCATTCTGCCTCAGGCCCTGGCAGCCGCAGGCGCGGCCCTCGCGGTTGCGAGCCTGGCCGGAATCGTCCTGGGCCTCTGGCGCGGATTGCGCCAAGGCCGCGCGGCCTCCTAACGTCCTTCAAGTCTGAAAACAGAACCGGCCAGGCTGGTGCCCGGCCGGTGTTGGCTTCGATTGCGGTCCGCTAGAACGACAGCCGCAAACCAAACTGGATTTGACGCGCGTTCGTCCCCTGCCGCAGGTTTTGCACCGTACCGAACTGTGGGTTGCTCACCACGTTGACCGGCGTGCCCAGGGACGGCGTGTTGAACAGGTTGAAGAACTCGGTGCGGAATTCCAGCCTGGTACGCTCCGTGATCTGAAAGCGCTTGTTGAGCGACCAGTCAAAGTTCGTGATTCCGGGACCGCCGATGCTGTTGCGGCCTGCGGTGCCATCCGCGCACACCGGCACGGAAAAGGCCGCAGGGTTGAAGAAGAAGCCGGATGGCACGCCCGAAAACGGGTCGGCCACGCGATTCGGCCGGTCGCTCGAGTTGTCCACTCCGTCACAATTCGTATCCCCACCGGTCAGTGGCGTGAACGGTACGCCCGACTGCACGGTAAGAATACCGTTGGTATTCCATCCACCCAGGATTTGCCCCACGGCGTCGCGACGGTCCCGGAACCACGGCAGTTCATACAGGAAGCTGGTTACCCAGCGATGCCGGGCGTCGTAGGAAGAGCGTGCCCGTTCCAGGTCCAGCCGCGTGCGGTTCTGCGGGAAGGGCGCTTCGCCCGTCGGGTTCAGGAAGTTCACCGGCTGCGAGGCGTTGTCGATGGAGTGGCCCCAGGTGTACGAGCTCAGCAGCGTCAACCCGTGGCTGAAGCGCTTGTTGGCGCTCAACTGCAGGGCGTGAAAGTTCCCCGCGCCGGTCGTCTGGTAATTGCTCAACTGGAAGAAAAACGGGAAGAAGGGTGCGGCGAAGGCGTGGTTGGCGTCCGTGTTGAGGTTCACGGCCTGCACCAGTTTGGTGGACTTCGTACCCACGTAGCCCAATTCGAACACCAGGTCCTTCACCGCCTCCCATTGCACCGTAGTGTTCCACTGCTGCACGTAGGGCGAGCGGAAGCCGGGATCGAGCACCTGCACGAAGGAGAACAGTGGGAACAGGTTCAGGTCGGCCACTTCCTGCGCCGTGAGGCCGGTGAACGGGCTTCCACCGCCGAACGGATCGCTGAAGGTCGCAATGAACGGGTTGGGCAGCGTGGGGATGGGGAAGAAGGGCGGCACCAGACCGAACTGGAACGGCACCAGTCCGATCACCCGGTCGTAGAAGATTCCGTAGCCGCCGCGCACACTCACCTTGCCGTCGCCGCGCACATCCCAGGCGAAGCCCAAGCGGGGAGCGAAGTTGTTCTTGTCCGTCTCGATGGTGGAACGCGTGATTCCCGGGTCGCCCACGAACAGCAGTCCCGGGGACGCTGCCGTGTTCACCGTAGAGGTTTGCCCGGGCCGGAAAGCTACCACGCGGTCCTGCGTGTCGGTCGCCGGCCGGTTCAGCTCGTAGCGCAGGCCGAGGTTCAGCGTGAAGTTACGCGTAACCCGGACGTCATCCTGGAAGAACCAGTGGAACGCGTCGAAGCGCCACTCGCGCGTAGTCACGCCACTTCCCTGGAAGAACAGGTTGGGTTCACCCAGCAGGAAGTTGGCGAATGGGTTGCCTGTCGAGTCGGGCACGAACAGAAAGGCGCCCTCTGCGATGGAGTCGCTGGAAGGAATATCCATCTGCGTCTTGAGGTACGAGAACCCGAACTTGATGGTGTGCCGCCCGCGCACCCAGTTCACGTTGTCCTGGAACTGGAACACGTTCTCGCGCCGGAACGAAGGTGAATCGTTGAACGTTCCGTACGACGACATGCCGGCGATGGCGACCAGCGGCATGTTGCTCACGGCTTTGGTGGAGGGCAACACAAACCCGAACGACGCGGGATCGCGCGGCGTCACCGGAATGGCGCTGTCGAACAGTCCCCGATTGAATCCGAAGTGGAACTCGTTGGTCAGCGTTGGCGAGAAAAGGTGCGTGTCCGAGACCGCCAGGTTCTGAATGCGAAATTCGTCAGCCAGCGGGAAATCCGGTGTTTGGATGGGAATATTGAACAGCGTGTTGGTGAAGAAACGCATGCCATCGCCATCCAGAAAGTGGTAACGCACCGAAAGCGAATTCTTGTCGGAGAAATTCTGGTCCAGCCGCAGCGTGAATTGATTACTGTTGTTGGCCGTGGCCGGCGAAGAGGTGAATTGATTCGTGCCGGTATTCGGCTCCGGGATCAGTTCGTCGAGAATCGCGGCCGCCGAGGGGTCGAAACAGGAAACCGGAATTACACCCCCGGGAAACGCTGCCGACCATAGCACGCCATCCGCCGGAGCGGTCCCGCCCGCCCCGGTGATATCGCCCGCGCATCCCGGCCGCGCATTCAGCCGCCCGGCCTGCGGCGCGGTCATGGCCGTACCCGGAGCGATTCCTACTGTTCCTCCGCGTTCCACCAGCGTCGGCACCGTAGTGCGCTGGGTTTGCCCTTCCCGCTTCCGGAACCCTTCGTAGTTGCCGAAAATGAACGTCTTGTCTTTCCGGATCGGACCACCGAGCGAGAACCCGAACTGGTTGCGGCGCAGCTTTTCCTTCTGCAACGCAAAGGTTCCCTGCGCGTCCAGCGCGTCGTTGCGGAAAAACTCGTACACAACTCCATGCCACTCGTTGGTGCCGCCCTTGGTAATGATGTTGACGATCGATCCGCCCCCGCCGCCAAACTCCGCGCTGTACAGGCTGGTCTGGATCTTGAACTCGTCCAGGGCATCCGGCGAGGGCGAGGCCATGGCGGTTCCCAGGAAGGGTTCGTTGTTGTCCACGCCGTCCAGCAGGAAGTTGTTCGACTGCAGCCGCAGACCGTTTACCTGGAACGCCTTGTTCACGCCGCCGCCGGTATCCGGAGTGTTGTTGGAGGTGATCTCAGCGGCCGGAACCACGCCCGGCTGCAGGGTGGCGAAATTCAGGAAGTTGCGGTCGTTCAACGGCAGTTCGCGAATCTTGCGCTCGTCAATCACCTTGCCGAGCGTCGAGCTGCGCGTTTCCACGATCTCGGCGCCGCCCACCACTTCCACTGCCTCCGTTACCTTACCCACCGCAAAGGTCATGTCCACGCGCACATTGGTGTTAACGGGCACCACCACAGTACGCTGCGTGAATTTCTCGAATCCCTGCTTGTCGCCCGTGACCGAGTACGTACCCACCGGCAACAGCGGCACGTTGTACTCGCCGTTGGCATCCGTCGTCGCCTGTCGTGACTGCCCCGTCGCCTGATTGGTGACCGTGACCGATGCTCCGGCGACCACGGCGCCGCTCGGGTCGGCCGCCCGGCCGAAAATGCTTCCCGTTGTCTGGGCGAACGTGGTCGAGGTCAGGGTGAACAACGTCAGAACCAGGCATGGAACTGCGAAACGCACACTCTTCCGTCGTGTCATAGGACTCTCCTGCAGTCTGGCCCGCCGCTGGCCGAATGTCCCTCACGGCCAAGGATTCGGAATGGAGGCAAACGCTATCAATTCGCTGCTTGCAATGTCAACGAATCCGGCAAGATTCAAGGGATATGGCGGCCCTGCACGCCTCGTTGCCCACCGTCTCACGCGCGCGCCGGCGCCGGTTCCTTCTCCGCGCCACTGGCTGCCGCTACTCGAGCCTTTCGGAATGGTCCGCGCAGCAGTGCCAGCATTCCCAGGTTGACGATCATCGAGACGGAAAAAATGCCGAACGGCCAGTCGTAATTGCCGAAGCGTTGCAGCAGATACCCGCCCAGGTAGGTGGAGACGATCGAGCCCGCATAGCCCGCCGTGTGAGCCAGGCCCACAGCTTTGCCGCTGTCGGAAGCCGGCACCAGGTGGGCCAGCAGGCCGGCCAGCGGCACGGCGATCATGCTTGTCCCCACCGCCTTCCAGAAGACAACGGTGGACACCTGCCCGATCGTCATCTCCGGATACATCACCAGCAGCGCGGGGCACACCGCACAGATCAGCGATCCCGCCACCGCCACGCCCCAGGCGCCCACGCGGTCGCTCAGCCAGCCGGCGAACACTGAGCCGGGGATGAGCACCACGCCCAGCAGCATGGAGACCGAACCCACCTCCGGCGGCGAGTACTGCCGCACCACCTTCAGGTATTCCGGCAGCCACGTGAGCAGCCCATAGGTTTGGAACAGGAACAGGAAATAAACGCCGGAGGCCAGCAGCAACGGCGTTCCTAGAAGCGCGCGAACCGGTGAGCGTGGCGTGGCGGCCACGGGTCCCGGTTCCTTGCGGAGGCTTTCGCCGCGCGTGAACAGCAGGAACGCCGCCCCTACTGCGATGGTCACCGCGGCGTACAGTTCGAACGCGCGTTGCCAGCCCAGCCGTTCCGCCAGCATCGGCGTCGCCAGCAGCGCCACCGACATTCCCAGGTAGAGCGAGCTCAGAAACGAGCCGCTGGCCAGGTTCACGCGCTCCCGGGGCAGCATGTGAATGGCGGCCGCCAGGCCGGGCACGAATACCACCGTGGCCCCGACTCCGATCAGCACCCGGCAAACCAGCAGCCACCCGAAGCTGGGCGCGTGAGCAGAGAAGTATCCTGCCGCCGCCACCAGGCCCAGTCCGGCGAGCACGAACCGCTTTACTCCGTAGCGGTCGCTGTAGATGCCGGCGGCCAGGCTCGCCGCCGTGCGCACCACCGAGTAGGCGGTCATCATCAGCCCCGCCCGCTCGTAGTCCACATGGAAATGCCGCGCCAGTTCCCCGATGACCGGCGGCACAGAGAAAATGGCCACGTAGGCCATGAAGTCTGCCGCGCACAGCAGGAGAAGGAGTTTCCAGCGCCGCACCGTATCCATTCACCACCCGGAGCGAGCATGATACCCGCAACCGGGTCTAACCATGGCCAAGAGGAGGCCGGGCCCCGCGCTGCCTACGGGCGGACCTCGATACCCGTGCTCTGGTTCGTGAACTGCTCCTCCTCCGTCGAGCCATGCAGCGCTTCCGTAGAGGTCGCGCCGCCCGCGATGGTCCGCGCCACGTCGTCGAAATACCCGGTGCCCACGAATCGCTGGTGTTTCACCGCAGCGTAGCCTGTTTCCCGCTCATTCCGGAACTCGGCTTCCTGCAGCCGGCAATAGGCAGACATGCCTTCGTCCCTGTAGCCCCGCGCCAGATCGAACATCACCAGGTTCAAAGAGTGGAATCCGGCCAGGGTCACGAACTGGAACTTGTAGCCCATGGCCGCCAGCTCTTGCTGGAAGCGGGCAATGGTGGCGTCGTCCAGGTTCTTCTTCCAGTTGAACGACGGTGAGCAGTTGTAGGCCAGCGGCTTCCCCGGGAAGCGTTCCAGCACGGCTTCCGCGAATCGCCGAGCTTCCTGCAGGTCGGGATGCGCGGTCTCGCACCAGATCATGTCGGCGTAAGGGGCGTATGCCAGCGCGCGCGCGATGGCCACTTCCAGCCCGCCGGAGATCTGGAAGAATCCCTCTTTCGTGCGGCCTCCGCTGAAGAACCGCCGGTCGCGTTCGTCAACGTCGCTGGTGATCAGCGTGGCACTGTTGGCATCGGTTCGGGCCATCAAGAGCGTGGGAACGCCCATCACGTCGGCGGCCAGCCGGGCCGCCACCAGCTTGCGGATGAACTCCTCGGTCGGCACCAGGACCTTACCCCCCAGGTGTCCGCACTTCTTCGCGGACGCCAGTTGATCCTCGAAGTGGACGCAGGCGGCGCCGGCTTCGATCATGGCCTTCATCAACTCAAACGCGTTCAGAGCGCTGCCAAAGCCGGCTTCCGCGTCGGCCACCAGCGGAGCGAACCAGTCGATCTCGTCCCGGCCCTCGGCGTGGTGGATCTGGTCGGCCCGCTGCAGCGCGCGATTGATGCGACCCACCAGGTTCGGCACGCTATCGACCGGATACAGGCTCTGATCGGGATACATCTGACCGGCGTCGTTGGCGTCGGCCGCCACCTGCCATCCGCTGACGTAGATCGCCTTCAGCCCCGCTTGCACTTGCTGCACCGCCTGGTTGCCGGTGAGGGCGCCCAGGGCGGCCACGTACGGCTCGCTGGCCAGCAGACGCCGCAGACGTTCGGCTCCGCGCCGCGCCAGTGTGTGCTCGATGCGCACGGAGCCCCGCAGGCGCTGCACGTCCGCTGGAGAATACGGGCGCTCGATCGCGTCCTGCCATGTCGACACCGCGCCATGCCCGTTCGCTTTCTTCGGTTTCTCCTGCATGCCCATGTCACGCTCGATCCCGTGTCCGTTTCGCTTGCTTCCCATGCTCACCTCCTTGGCGTAGTTCAGTCCTGCTGGTCACGATTCGCCGCATCGAACGCCGGCCGTCGCTTTCATCACACCGGATTGAACTCCTCCTCCACGATCATGCGCTCACTCTGCTGCCTTGCTTCGCGGTAGCGGTCGATCGTCTCTGCACCCGCATCGTTCGGCAGTTCGCTCAGGATCCGTTCCAGTTCCTCGTCAAACAATTGGCTCACCAGTCCCGGTGTGTGAACGTTGGAGTGGCCGTTCTCGTCCAGGATCTTCACCTGGCCGCGGTGCCGCATCCGCTGCGCGATCATCAGCCGATAGATGCGGTCCGTCGCCAGGTCTTCCATGTAGCCATCCAGCAAACTCGCGCCCTTGCCGTTCAACACGCCGTTGCGGTAGCGGATCACGGTGCGAACCGCCGCTCGCGTGCCGGCGACCGTGGTCTTTCCCACGCCCTCAGGCACAGGCCTGAGGTCCGGGTGCGCGATCGGATCGCCCGGCCGGCGGGAAAGCTGGTTGGGATACGGGAACTGCTCCACCGCGATCTCGTTCTGGTCCGGGTGCCCCGTCCAGGCGCCGTCCATCAGGCAGTCCGCCTCGTTCTTCTTGTCCTTCTGCAGCACATCCAGCGCCCGGGCGTTCAGCTCAGGATCCACCCGGCTGGGATACAGCGCCGTCATCCCTCCGATGGCCAGCACGCCGCGCTTGTGGCACACCTCCGGAATGCGCAGTCGCAGGTTCTGAAAGAACGCAACGTCATGCGGGATGGTGTTGCGGTCCGGCAGCACCCAGTTGGCGTCGTGCAAGTTGTAGTGGATCAGGCTGGCCATGTAGTCCCAGCGGCCCAGGTTCAGCCCCAGGATGTGATCCCGCAGCGTGTAGAGGAACTCTTCCATCTGGAAGGCGAGCGGGTGAGATTCCACCAGCGCCATGCACTTGATGGCGTCCTTGGGAAGGCCTTTCGCCTTGGCCAGCGCCTGGAACAAATTGCGCCACCAGTGGGCTTCCTCGGCCGACTCGGATTTTGGAATGTAGAACGCCAGTGGATGCTTGAGTTCCGCCGGGTCCACCGCGTGGACAATGCGGGCCACATCGAACAACGGCGCCGCCACAGGCTCATCCGGCAGGATCCCCGCCTGGCTCAGGTGCAGGCCCCGCGGCCGGATCCAGATCACCGTCGGGCTCGGCTCGATGCTCACCTGGCGTTCCCGCTTGCCGTCGTAGTACGTCAGCTCCCCCCGCAGCGCCCTTAGGATGTTTTCGATCCCCTGCGTGAGGCTGGGCCAGAAGTTGGCCATCGAGTCCTCCAGGTCCAGCATCACCCCGGGAGCGCCCGAGTTCAGCATCTTGACCACCAGTTCCGCGTCATCAGCCGGACCGGTCATCTGGTTGCGCTGGTCTGCGCACCATTCCGGAAGCTCGATCCGCCAGTCGTCCCGCGTAGCAGGGGACTCCCCCAGATATTGGGGAAGGCGGCCGCGGTGCGCCTCTGCCAGCATCTCGGCCCGTTTTGCGATCAGTTCCTGCTGCCAGGGCGTGAAGCGCCGGTGAAGCGCGGCCAGCAAGTCAGCAAAGCCGCTGGGTAGATCGGCCTCCGCCCGGAACCCCTCCGGGGCGCGGTTCATCCTCGGGTCCAGCCTGATCTCGATTGCGGGCGCGGCGTTCATTCCAGTACCTCCTCTGCAGGGATTCGCGTGACGTAAAGCCCATTCAGTATGTTCAATATGTTGAACATACATACAATACCGTGTACCTTTTCTACCTTAAAAGCGTGACCCGGGAGTGTCAACCCTGTCGTTCAATATCGTGAACACGAATTCGCTATAATGTCTTGGAGGAAGGACCGCCGGCGCTACAAGGCTTGGTCCGCAACATGTCGAAGGAAACTCCCGCCACCGCCGTCCAGCGCGCTCTGGCCATGCTCGAAGGTGTGGGCCACCAAGGTGGGGGCATGACCAACGCCGAGATTAGCCGGCACCTGCGGATCCCCAAGAGTTCTGCCAGCTACATCCTGCGGACTCTGGAACATGCCGGGTACCTGCGCCGCGATCGCGAAACCGGGAAGTACCGCTTAGGCCTCAAGGTGCTCAGTCTCAGTCATGCCACGCTGGCGGGCCTGGACCTTCGCGAACTGGCGCTGCCCATCCTGCGCCACTTGGCAGGGCAGACCGGCTTGAGTGCCCACCTGGCTATTCTCGACCACGCGGAGGCCGTCTACATCCAGAAAGCGGAGGCGGCCGGCTTCATCAAGATGGACACCTGGGTGGGCAAGCGAGTCGATATTCACACCACCAGCGTTGGCAAGGCCCTGGTGGCCTTTTTGCCGGAAGAGGAATTGGAGGCGTTGCTGCGTGGTCGCCACCTTCCTCGGAGGACGCCTCGCAGCATCACCTCGCATGCCCGCCTTCACCGCGAGTTCGAGCGTGTCCGTGCCCAGGGCTACGCGGTGGACGAGGAGGAGAACAGTCTGGGTGTGCGTTGTGTGGCCGCCCCGGTGTTCGACAGCTCCGGCCAGGTCGAGGCCAGCGTGGGTGTCAGCGGCGCCACCAGTGAATTGACCCGCGCCGGCCTGCCTCGCATCGCCAGCTTGGTGCGCGAGGCTGCCCGCCGTATTTCCCGCGAACTCGGCTATCGTCCGCGCATCCGGCCCTAATCCCTACGCCAGCGACTTCGCGTTGGACAGGTCCTTCGGCCTCTTCGAGTTCAGCAGGGATTCCAGCCATCGGTCGGGAGCAGCCACGGGCCTACTTGCCTGCGCTCCCTGCCAGCGACTTGCGAAAGGCGTCCAGGTTGGACTTGTCCACCAGCATGGTCCCGGTATCGACGAACTGGGGCAGCTCGGCGCGGGCGCCTTCTCCCGCCGGACCGGCCTGCTTGTGATAGAGCTGGTCGAGCATCTTCAGCCCGTTGAAACCCATGCTATAGGGTTTCTGTGCGATGGTGGCGACGATCCCGCCTCTCTCGATCCAGTCCAGCGTCCCCTCGTCCGCGTCCATAGCCACCACGACCTTGCCGCGCGCCTCATGGCGGTCGATCACCTCCGCTACCTCCTTACCCGCCAACGCTTCCAGGCAGACGAACGCCTGCACCTCGTCTTTGGACTTGTCCAGGATCTGCTTGGTCCGGTCAAAGGCCATGGTCGGACTTCCTTGAATGTCTACGACTTCCACGATCTTGATTCCCGGATGTGCTTCCAGAACCGACCGGTACCCGTTCAGGCGTTCCCGCAGATTGGCTTGCCCGGGCATGGTGAACACCACCACGTTGCCCTTGCCGCCCAGCGCCTTGGCCAGCACCTCGCCGCCCAGCTTGCCGGCCTCATAGTTGTTGGTGCCGATGAACAGCAATCGCTTGCTGTCGGGGACGTCGGCGTCCAGTGTGATGACGTTAATGCCCGCCGCTGCCGCCGCATCGATCTCCGGCTTCATCAGCTTGGGGTCGGCTGCCGACAACAGGATGCCGGTCGGCTTCTTCTGCACGATCTTGTGGAACTCCTCCTGCTGCGCCTCGGGATCGTAGGTGTCCGGGCCGACGAATTCCGCCCTTACCTTGAGTTGGCGGGCGGCCTCCTCGAATCCGGCCCGCGCCTCCTGCCAGTACGTCACCTTCTTGTTGGCCGTTACCAGGTAGTACATCTCGTCGGAGTCGTGCGGAGAGCGGCTGCAGGAGACGACCGTCAGAAGCAGGACCGCCAAGCTCCCTGTGAGCCGAAGCAGAATGGTCTTGGACATGGCCAACTCCTTCCTCGTGGCGTCCGCCGAAACCGGCCTTTAGCCGTGTGGATGGGATGCGCACGTCGGTAGGCCGCGGCGGCTGGAGATGCCCGCGATTCTAGACACTCTCGCGAGAAAAAGAAAAGGAGACTCCCTCCCCTGCTCCTCCCCATTGGGGGCTGGCGCTGCCGCGCCTACTCCAGCGACTTCGGGTCCGACAGGTTCTTCGGCGTCTTCGAGTTCAGCAGGGAAACCAGGTGCTGCGCAGCCGACGGCACACCCACCTTGCCTTCGCGCAGGATTTCGCGCGCGCTGATCTCGCGCCCGTAAAGGCTCTTGTTGGGGCCGTTGTCCTGCCGCAGCGTCGAGCCTTCCAGCGAAACTCCCGCAAACAAGCCGCGGGAACGCGAGTAGGAGAGGATTTCCGCCCGCATCACCACGTCCGTGGCTGCGGTCGCCGTGCGCCCCTTGGGTCCGGCGGCCGCCGCGGCGTCAGCTCCCAGCTTGACCTTGCTCCCCATCACCGAGCGCGCCCCCTTGGGGTTCATGATCAACAGCACGAAATCGGTTTCCTGGCCGCCCAGCTGGAGGCCGATGTTGCCACCCTCCAATCGGAACATGGCGGGCGCTCCCCACGGCCCCGTGAACGTGGCGCCGCCGCGGCAGACCATCGCACCGCGCCCGTAGCTGCCCCCGATCCCGATGGCGAACTTCTTCACTCCCGGCAGCACGATGATGCACTCCGCCTTGTCCAGCAGGTCTTGCGGAATGTTGTCCGGGATGTTCAGGATCTCCTTCAGTACTTCACCTGCATTCTCCAACCGCTCGTTGTCTTTGTCTCCGGCGAGCGCCGGCGCCGAAACCACCGCCATTCCAAGGACTAGGACCAAGAATCGTCGCATGATTCCTCCTGATTACCACATGCTAGGCCGGAAGATGACCTCCGGCAACCGCGAGTTGCCTGCGCGTTTAGCCTAGGGTCTGGGTCCTGCGTCCAGCCACTAACCACTAGCCACTGCTTTTACCCCGCGCCAGCACCAGCGTGATGTCGTCCGGCTGCTCGGTCCCGGCGATCCAGTCGTTCACCGCTCCCACCACTGCGTCCGTGATCTGCGGCAGCGGCAGGTGGCGGTTCTCTTGCACCAGCTCGATCAGGCGGGTCTCGCCGAACTCCCCGAACTCGTTCTCCGGTTCGGTGATGCCGTCGCTGAAAGCCAGAAAGATGTCTCCTGGACGCAGCTCCACCGAACCCTCCTCGAAGGTGAGCTCGTCGAACATTCCCAGCACCGTGCCGCCTTCCCTGAGCCGCTCCACTTCACCGTTCGCGCGCAGCACGATAGGCGGCAGGTGTCCCGCGTTCGAATACTGCAGCTTACGTGCCCGCCCGTCATAAGAGCCGAGGAACAACGTGGCGTACTTCTCCGGCGTCGTGCTGCGGTACAGGTGATGATTGAGGATTTCGAGCAGATATCCGGGCGACACCGCTCCGTTCGCCGAAGCCACCGCCAGGGAAGCGCCGGAGGCGCTCATTTCATGCCGCTCAGCGCCTGGACCGGTTGTCGCCGCGACTCTCTCCGGTACGCCGCTGATCTGGAACGCCCGCACCGCAGAATGCAGCGTCGCCATCAGCAGCGCCGCCGAGATCCCCTTGCCGCTGATGTCGCCCAACGCGATCCCCAGCCGGTCGCTGCCTGAAACCAGGAAGTCGTAGTAGTCTCCGCTCACGATCCTGGCCGGCCGGCAGATACCGTGCACTTCCAGTCCTTCCTGCGCCGGAAACTCGCGCGGGAACAGTTGGTTCTGCACCTCCTGCGCGATGGCCAGCTCGCTCTGCAAGCGGTTCTTCTCTTTTTCCTCCACCAGCAGCCGCTGGAGGGACGTGCTCATGGAGTTGAACGATGACTCCAGTTCCGCCAACTGGTCTTTCTGGCGCACTGCGATGCGGTAGCTCAAATCGCCACGGTTGATGTGTTGCGTGGCTTGGTAGAGCGCATGCACCGAGCCCGTAACCGTGCGTGTCAGGCCGATAGCCACTGCGACCGCCACCAGTGCGATGATCGCCAGGAACACCGCCAGCGCCGCCAGCGCCACGGCCCACGCTCCCGCCCACGCCCCGAATGTCCCGAACAGCCGCGCGTAAAGCGCCGACGGACGCGTGCGCACTGCAAACAGGCTGGCGGTTTCTTCGCCCGTCTTCCAGTCCGCGAAAAGGAAGAGGGCGCCGAAGGTCACCGGCCGGTCCAGCCAGCGCGTGCGTGGCGGCAGACGTCCGCCCTCCACGCTCAGGCTGGAGCGGGCCGGCGCCGGTTGCGACGACTGCCGTCGCACGCGCACGCCGCGCTGCTCCGTCCCCTCGCGCTGGCCCTCCAGTTGCACCATTGGGCGCTCGCCCGCTTCCGTCGGTTCAAAATCCGCGCCCACGTTGAAGTCGCCGCCCGTGATGTAAAACGTCGTCCGGCCCAGCCCCGCCGCGATGCGGTCCACCACCTCCTTGTCCAAGGGCATGCTGGTGATGACCGTCATCGTCTCGTTGCCGACCCGCTCCGAGGTTGTGGCCCGCAGGTAGAGTCCGGATTCATCCAGCGCCACGCCGCTGAAGTTCTCTTTGAGCCACCCGGGAACGGCCAGCGGCTGAGCCCCGGGTTCTCCCTGCAGCAGGAAGGGCCGCCCGCGATACCAGGCCACCACTTGCGTCTTCGACGACACCGGCAGGCTGGTTTCCAGCTCACGGGTCTCGGTGACCGAAGCGCTCGTCCCCCGCCCGCGTCGCAGGCTGCCCGCCAGCGCCGACGCCCGGCTCGCGTTGGCCGATTGCAATGCCTTCACTTCGGCCTGCAAGTCCGACGTCACCAGGAAGGTCGCGAACTGTCCCGCGAAGATGTAGAACGAGATCAGCGCCATCGCGACCAGCAGCACCGCCGGCACTACGCCTACGAAGAAGTAGGTTACGATCAGCCGGTTGCGCAGCCGCCACAGCAGCACCCCCCGCATCCAGCGAACCAGCAGGATGCTGTACATACCGACCAGCAGCACGTTGAAGAAGGTGATCCACTCGGGAAGGTCTCCGCCCGCTTCCGGACCGGGCTTGGCCAGCACCCAGATTCCGTGCAGCACCACCAGAACCAGGTTCACCGCCAGCAGGTAGAGCGCAAGCTGGCCCAGCAGGCTGGTGGGAACCACCAACGCAAACTTTCGCCGCAGGAATCGGTAAAGTCTCATGGCGCGAGCGGGGTGCGCGATCCTTGATTATATGCGCCGCGTTGGGAACGCATTTCGGAAAGCGGAAAGCACAGAGCGGAAAGCGATCCGCAGCCGCTAGATCTCCGGATAGAAATCGAAGAACGCCTCCACGCTGGCTCGCAACTGCTTTTCGATGTCTTCCTTGCTGCCTTCCAGCACATGCATGGTCACGTGCGCCTGGTGCCCGCCTTTCAGCCTCACCGGCGCCTCTCCCACTTCCACGATCTCGTCCGACGGCAGCAGTCGCATTCCGTACACCAGGGTCAGGTTGGCCATACCCGCATTCTAGCCAAAAGGCGATCGCCGGGAGCGAAGGGTCTGCTCTAAGTTAGAATGCATTCGTGCGTCCCCTTTGGTTGCTTGCCATCGTCTTCGCTTCTGCTGTTGGGCTCGCTCAGGAACCTGCTGCCAAGCCCGAAGTGCGCGTCACCTATCTCAACGTCTGCGCCCCCTCGCCCGAGGAGAAGCAGGCTTTGGCCGCCGCCCTCGGCAGCATTCCCCAGCGTGTCCGTTTCGCCGCCGACTTCGAGGTCGCCCGCGGCCGCTCCACCATGCCCGATGCGCCCGTCTCCAGCTGGGTGCGCATCCGCCGCGAGCTGACCGAAGGCATGCTCTCCAGCGTGCAGTACTCCATCAGCGTGGACGAGAACAGCATCGCGGAAACCCTGGTGTTTCGCGTGCGCGACCCCAAGGACGTGCTCATGCTCTCCATCCAGGATACGGTCAGCGCCGGCGCCGACATCGCTTCCGTGCTGGCTCTGAACACGCCGGCCAATCACGTCAAGATCGAGCGCTACGGGAAAAGTTCGGTGGCGCTGGCGCGCTGCCCCAAGGCCGACCAGTCCGCCCTCGAGCCCCTGTTCCGCCAGGCCTCGGACATCATGGCGCGCTACCGCGTCATGCTGCGGGTGCGCTCCACCGTTCCGGGCGACCTCGCTCGCCTGGGCGTGGGCGCCAGGAAGGCCGCGCCCGCGAAAAGCGCTGCTCCTCCGCCCAAGTCCAACAACCCCTAGGTGCTACACTCTCGCCTGAATCGATTTCGTCGCTCGTCAATCTAACAATGCGGAAGTGCATAGCGGATAGCGCATAGCGGAAAGCGAACTTTTCATGCCCGATCCTCGCAACGTCGTCGTCCTCGGCTCCGGATGTTCCGGACACACCGCCGCGCTCTACGCGGCGCGCGCCAATCTGAAGCCGCTGGTCATCGAGGGCCACGAGCCCGGCGGCCAGCTCTCGCTCACCACCCTGGTGGAGAACTTTCCCGGCTTCCCCGAAGGCATCCAGGGCCCGGAGTTGATCGAGAACATGAAGAAGCAGGCCTCGCGTTTCGGCGCCGAGTACCGCTCCGGCCACTTGGTGAGCGCCGACCTCAGCCAGCGTCCCTTCAAGCTCAACCTCGGCAAGGAAACCCTCGAGACCAAGACCCTCATCATCGCCAGCGGCGCCTCGGCGCGCTGGCTCGGCCTGCCCCACGAGCAGGCGCTCATCGGGCATGGTGTTTCTTCCTGCGCCACCTGCGACGGGTTCTTCTTCTCCGGCAAGCCGGTGGTCGTGGTCGGCGGCGGCGACTCCGCCATGGAAGAAGCCTTGTTCCTCACCCGCTTCGCCACCGAAGTCGCCATCGTCCATCGCCGCGACGAGTTTCGCGCCTCCAAGATCATGCTCGACCGCGCCCGCGCCAACTCCAAGATCAAGTTTGTCACGCCGGCCGTGGTCGAAGACGTCTACGACGTCGACAAGAAGGAAGTCACCGCCGTCAAGCTGCGTAATCCCAAGACCAACCAGGCCTGGGACCACCCCACCAGCGCCCTGTTCCTGGGCATCGGCCACATTCCCAACGCCAAGATGTTCGAGGGCCAGCTCGACATGGATTCCGAGGGCTACCTCGTCACCCGCAACTTCGTCTCCACCCGCGTCCCCGGCGTCTACGCCTCCGGCGACGTGGCCGACCGCCGCTATCGCCAGGCCATCACCGCCGCCGGTACCGGCTGCATGGCCGCGATGGAAGCCGAGAGGTTCCTCGAAGAACAGGGCCACTGACCCTGCCCTTCGCAACACGATCCGGATTTTCCTGTCCTCGCGACTCGGCACTCGGCACTCGCAACTCGCTACTCGTTGTGTTACAAACGACGGTCCGCATGTCGCCGGGCCGCACGCCACTTCATCGCTCGGGTGCCGCTTGTTAAGGGCGCTGTTCCTCCGTCTTTCTGAGAGCCGCTCGCTGCGCGCTTTTGCCGAGCGTTCGGCCGCGGGCCGTCGCGTCTCCCGCCGCTTCGTCGCCGGCGAGACGGTGGAAGAAGTTCTCGCCGCCACCCGCGACGTCAACGCCACCGCCATGTCGGTCTCCATCGACAACCTGGGCGAGAACGTCACCAACGCCGACGAAGCCCGCCACAGCGCCGCGCTCTACCACCAGCTCCTCGACCAGATCGCCGCCCGCACGCTCGACGCCAACGTCAGCCTAAAGCTCACCCACATGGGCCTGGACGTGGACGAATCTCTCGCCCACGAGCTGGTCTCTGACCTGGTCCTTCACGCCGCGCGCCAGCGCAGCTTCGTGCGCGTGGATATGGAAGGCTCGCCCTACACCCAGCGCACGCTCGACTTCGTCCGCCAGGTGCACCGCCGCCCGGAGAACGCCGGCATCATCGGCGCCGTCATCCAGTCGTATCTCTTCCGCTCGCAGAAAGACGTCGAGGACCTCTGCGCCGAGCGTGTCCGCATCCGCCTGTGCAAGGGCGCGTACAAGGAATCGGCGGAGATTGCCTGGCAGAAGAAGTCAGAGGTCGATGCCAACTTCGTCGCGCTCATGAAACTCATGCTCAAGAGCGGCGTATATCACGGCATCGCCACCCACGACCCGAAGATGATCGAGGCCACCATCGCCTTTGCCCGCGCGGAAAAGATTCCGCCCGAAGCCTTCGAGTTCCAGATGCTCTACGGCATCCGCCGCGACCTGCAGAAAGACCTGGTGCGCCAGGGCTGGCGCATGCGCGTTTACATCCCTTTCGGCACCGAGTGGTATCCCTATTTCATGCGCAGGCTGGCCGAGCGTCCCGCCAACGTCTTCTTCATCCTCAAGAATCTTTTCCGCTAGAAGCTTTCACCGCAGCGAGCGCAGGGATCGCAGAGAAAAGGTGGAGAAAGCCTCGCTGTAGACGGGGTACCAGGTACTGGGTACTGGGAACTTCCCTACACTCCGCCGTCGACCTGCAGTCCCCAGGCTTTCAGCAGGTTTGAGGGCACATACTTGTGGTCTTTGTTCTTGCGCACCCACTCGCGCAGCACGATCGAGCCTTCGTACTCTTCGGGCGAGAGCCCCAGCGTGGCCACGATCTGTTCGAACGAGCTTTGTCCCGGCGGCGGCGTCGCCATGGCCTGGGGCCGAGTCCAGTTCGGGTTGCCGCGTCGCGCAGCCAGGGAAGCCTTCCGTTCTGCCGGCCTCATGACTTGGGAGAAAGGCCAGCCAAACCATTCTAATCCTCTAGCGGAAGAAGACAAGCTCTCAGCTTGCCGCGTTTGACTTGAAACTGGAAACTCGAAACTGCTTCTCTCCCCATTGGACCGCTTCACGGAACCCCGTTCGCACAGTTATCGTAGAACGACTTGTGTCCTCTCAGAAGGAGGGTGGGGTGGATATTCCAAGGCGCCAACTGCTTCGCACACTGTCCTTCGCTTGCGGGTCGGGCTTCCTCTTGGGTGGCAACCAACTCGCCCGAGCCGCTCAGACCGCTGCACAACCAACGGTTTCATCTTCCCCGGAGCAGGCCGCTGCCGGCCCCGGGCCCGCGAAAGGAGCGGAAATGGAAAAAGTCGTGGGAATCGGAGGGCTGTTCTTCCGGGCACACGATCCCAAAGCTTTGGCGCTCTGGTATGAGCAGCACCTGGGCATCAACCCCTCACCCACCACCCCCGAAAGCCCGGTGTGGAGGCAGGAAGCAGGGGTCACCGTGTTCTCTCCTTTCCCGGAGAAGACCGATTATTTCGGCGACGCCAACAAGGCCTGGATGGTGAACTTCCGCGTCCGCGACCTCGACAAGATGGTTGCCCAACTGCGGGCCGCAGGCATTGAGGTCAAGGACCCCGAAAACTATCCCGGGATTGGCCGTTTCGCCCGCCTGCATGACCCGGAGGGAAATCCCATCGAGTTGTGGCAACCGGAGGAATGAAGGACGGTTTCTGGATTGCGGCCGACCCGGAAGGCTGAACTCGAGCGCGGGAGTTACTTGATCTCGTCGGGGCCGGGCAAGCGGATGGACCCGTGGTGCTTGGCTTCCTGGATGTGGTCCCAGACGAACTTGTCGGCCAGCCAGAGGGCCTGGCGGCCGGCCAGCGACGGATTCTGCACCGCCGAGCGATGCCCGATGGCGAACCTCTCGCCGCATTTCTCGCACAGCACCGTGGTCATGGTGACCGTATCCGGCGCGTTCACCGTATTCTTGCGCAGGCGTTTGGCCGTCCCGTTGGGCAGGGCGGCCTCGGCCGGGAATCCGTCGCCTAACATCGGGCTCTCCGCGGCGCCCATAGGGCCGCCCGCATCATTCTGGCGCCGGCTTGCAATCGTTTTGGCATGGAGACTTCACCTCCCGATCTCACTCGAATGAAAAACGGATTCTCCGCCCCCCGTTCTCGCGTGAATCCGGTTCAGGCGGCCACTACCGCCAACTGGTGCAGCGTGGAGTGGATCAACGTGCCCGGATACACCTTGGGTGCGCCGTCCAGGTATTTCTCCAGGCTCTTGATCACGCCCGGGTAAACCGTCTTGTCGTAGGCTTCGGCCTGTTCCTTGCTGTCCCACAGGCTGACCGCGGTCACGTGCGTGCCACCCTCGTTGACCAGCGCGATCTCATCACGGAAGCCGGCCTGCTTGCGCAGCATGGGCACGATTTCCTTTTCGAAGGCTTGCGTGAAGTCTTTCAGGGTGTTCGGTTTCAGGCGGATAGAGACGTTGCGTGCGAACATTCAACCTCCTTAAGATTGGGTGGCTAAGGGGAGAAAACTTCAGATGGGCTGACTTAGTTCAGAAGATCTGAAAGAGGAGAGTAAGTGCTGCCTCAACTCTCACCCTACGCGGTATCCGAGTGCTTGTCAAACGTCGCCCTCCGGCGTGGTTTCGGAAAACTGAGAACTGCCCTCACGCTGATGGGCCGCTGATCCATCACCGTTGCAGCCCCGCAGGGGCGACATAATCGGTAGCCCAGGGCGTAAGCCCTGGGTACGCGCTGCGATCTCTGCGTTGAAAGGGCCTTCAATCCTGCGGCGCTGGTGCCGGCGGCTCGCCCGGCGGCGGTGGCTCAATCTCGCTCATCGTCCGCAGCATTTCTCGCTCTTCCTCGGTGAAGTTCTGGCGGAAGTGCTCGGAGTCGAGCGCCTGGGCGCGCTCCTCCGCAGGCAGGTCGCGCAGCGAGGCGAAGGCCCGGCGCAGCGCCTGGCGGCGCTCTTCGGGAAGCTGGCGCATGCGGAAGTGCAGTTCGCGGGCGCGGCGGCGCTGCTCCGGCGTCATGTGCTCGAAGCGCTCCATGTTCTGGAGGATGCGCTGCTGCTGCTCGGGCGGCAGGCTGCGGAACTTTTCCAGGCGGCGGCGCAAACGCTCCTGGCGCTCCGGCGGCAGCTTCTGGAATTGCGGGTCGGCGGCCAGGGCCTTGTCCTGCTCGGCCGGCGGCAGGTCCTTGTAGCGGCGCAGCCAGTCGCCGGCATGATGTCCCGGCCCACGCCGTGACCAGTCGCCGCCGCGCTTGCCCTTCTTCCATTCCCGGCCGCGCTCGTAGCTCCGGTCGTTGTCTTTATCTTCCTTCTTGTCGTCGTTCTTGTCTTGGGCGCGTGCGGGCGCGCTCGCGTCCGTGTCCTGGGCCCAGGCGGGCGCTGCCAGCACGGCCGTCAACATCATCACCAAAATGATCTGCAACCGCTTCAACCGCTGCTCCTCACTATTCCGCTTTCATTGGTTGACTGACTCAATGATTCACTGGCTCATTCTAGTTCGACGTCGGCTGCGTATTCTGGGCATCCATCTCATCCAGCCAGTCGAAATTCGCGTACAGGTCCTGGTTGCGGTCCAGATCCTGCAAATCGCTCACCGCTGTACCGGGCTGGGCGCTCACCACTACGGCCGCCACCGAGGGCGGCGGCTGCGTCTGCACCAGTTGTTCCGGAGGCGCGCCTTCGCGGAACAGGGCCACCGCCGCCACCAGCAGGCCGGCGAAGACGGCGGCGAGCGCGGGCTTGCGCAACCATTCCAGCCACGCCGGCGCGGCCTTTGCGGATTCCTCGCGCACGCGCGCCTTCAGCCGCTGATCGAAATACGGAGAAGGCTGGGGCGCCTGCCACTCGTCGAGCAGGTTCATGGTCTGGCGCAGGGAAGCCAGCTCGCGCGCGCACTTCTCGCACGCCTCGAGATGCGCCTGCGCCTCTGCCGACACCGTGGCGCGCCCCGCGGCCAGTTCCAGCAACTCGTCCCGCAACTGTCCGCACTTCATAGGAACTCCTTCAAACTCTCGCGCAGCGACTCATAGGCGCGGAACAGCAGGCTCTTGGTCGCCGACTCGCTCAGCTTCAGCACTTCGCCGATCTCGCGGTAGTCCATGCCTTGGTACTTGTGCATCAGCACCGCGAGGCGCTGCCGCTCGGGCAAGGCTTCCACGCGCTGGCGGATGGCCTCGCGCCGCTCCCGCGCCAGCAGCAGTTGCTCGGCGGTAGGTGCGGCGTCGGCGACGTCGAGCGGCGCCGATCCTTCCGGCGGCGGCTCGTCCAGGCTGGTGGTCGCCTGCGCGCGCTTGCTGCGCATGTCGCGCGCGTGGTTCACCGCCAGGTTGGTGGCGATGCGGTAGAGCCAGGTGGTGAAGCGCGCCTCCGCCCGGTAACTCTTGCGCGAGCGATACACGCGCAGGAACGCTTCCTGCGCCAGCTCTTCCGCGATGGCCTGGCTGCGCACCATGCGATACATGAAGCCGATGAGCGGACGGCGGAACTTCTCCACCAGGTAGTCGAAGGCGGCGTCGTCGCCGGCGGCCACGCGCAGCATGACCTGGGCGTCGGACAGCAGGTCGAGCGGGCCTCCCAGGAATCCGTCGCCCGCTTCTTCCTGCCGCGCCGCGGCGCCCATCGCCTGCCGCTGGAGCGCAACGCTGCTCACACCGCTACTAACCCGCTTGCCGTCAAAAAGTTGCGGCGTCTCCCCGGGGCCGGATTCGGGCTCCTTCGCCATCGCTGCTGGATTGGATTCTACAACCCGGGCGGAGGAACCGGACGTGAAGCCGGATTGGCAGGAGCGAAGAGCAGAGCCGCGGAAGAAAGCCGGATGTGGAAAATGGTGGGCGCTGTAGGATTCGAACCTACGACTTCCACCGTGTGAAGATGGCACTCTACCGCTGAGTTAAGCGCCCACTGCGAGAGAGGTATTTTAGCAGAAGGGCCGGCGGGAGCCGGCCCGGTTGAGTTTCTGGAAACGACGGTCAGGCGGCCTTGCCGACAGTGGCAGGGACGACGCCAAGCTGGCGCATGAGGCCGAGAGCGTCGAAGATCTCGAAGTCCTCGACCAGTTTGCCCTGCGCGAAGCGGCTGATCACCACTCCCGTGAGCGTGACCGGCTTGTTGGTGGGCGCGATGCCCAGGAGCTCGCCGCGATGAGTGCCGCGGGCTGTCCAGCGGGTGACCAGGCGATCCCCTTCGGCGATCTGATCCACGATGGTGCAGGCGACATCCGGAAACGCGGTGCGAAAACTGGTGAGCAGCTGCTTGCAGCCTTCTGGCCCCTTGCTTTCCCCGAGCGTGGGCTCACGGTAGATGTAGTCCTTGGAAACGACTTCGTCGATGACGCGGAAGTCTCCTTTGTTGAGAGCTTCCTCGATGAACCGCCGAGCCAGCTTCTTGTTGGCTTCTGACATGGGTTTTTCTCCTCCAGTCTGCATGTTCGGTAGGTTTCCCGGTAGATGAAGACGATGTGCGAGCAGTGAAACTGAGGCAAACACAATTATGAGCGCGTGAATGGGCAGGGTCAAGGCGATGCGCCGATCTCTAGAGATAGGTACGCTCGGCAGCGCGGAGGGCGCGGTAGCGTTCGAAGGACTTGCGCGAGTCTTCGAGGCCGAGCAGGGAGCGCAGAGAAGAGCCGCGGAACGTGTGGGCGAGCATGCGCGGGCCGTGGGTGAGGCCGAACCAAGGATTCTGCCGGAAAACAGAGGGCAGGTGGCGCACTTTCATCCAACGTTCGGCGCGCCAGCGGCGGTACTCGACTTCGTGGGCGGGAAGATGGCGGGTGCGCACGACGGCGGTGGTGCCGTCGTAGTCTTCGAGCCGATTGTTGATGATCAGGCCGGCGGCGAGGAAGTCCTTGGTCATGGGAGTGCGGGGATAGGGCGTGGGGTGCTGGATGTAGGGCCAGTCGACGTGGCGGCGGGCGAAGTCGAGGTTGGCGTCGACGGATTCGGCGGTGTCCTCGGGGTTGCCCACGATGAGCCCTCCGACCACGTACATGCGGTGGCGATGCAGACAATCGATGGCGCGCAGGGTGGCGTTGCCGGTGTTGCGTCCGTTCTCGCGCAGGGCGTTCTTGGAACCGGCGCGCAGGAAGGCAAGGTCGGAGGCCAGGATGTTCTCGATGCCGAGAAAGACGTAGCGAAAGCCGGCGCGACGCATGAGCGGAGCGAGCGCGTCACCGTGCGCGGCGATGGCCGACGTCATGGCCTGCACGATGTAGTGCAGGCGGTTGAGGCCGGAGTCAATGATCGCCCGACACAGGGCTTCGAAGCGGCGGACGTTGAGGGTGATGTTGTCGTCGACGAGAAAAATGACGCGGGCGCCGTGGGCGCGGGCGTCCGAGATATCAGCCAGGACGCGATCGAAGGAGTAGGTGTGGAAGTTGCGGCCGCGCATCTCGATGATGGAGCAGAACGAGCAGTCGAAAGTGCAGCCACGCGAGGTTTCGACTACGTCCACCGGCCGGCCGAGCATGGTGTAGCCCCTGAGCACGCGGGCGGCGCGGTTGGGCAGGCGGATGGCGCCGCTTTCGAGATCGTGCGCGGGGCGCGGCGGATTCTGACGCCATTCGGAGCCGAAACGCGATGTGAGGCCGGGGATTTCGGTCAGGCCATCGCGGCTTTCGGCGGGTTTTTCGAGCGCGCGCAACAGTTCGCAGAAAGTGAGTTCGCCTTCGCCGCGGACGATGAAATCGGCGAGGCCGCTTTCGACGTAGGCCTCGGGCGCGAGGCTGGAGTCGTAGCCGCCGACCACGATGCGCGCTTCGGGACGCAGCGCACGGACCAGTTCCATGATGCGGAATGCCGTCCGGCGCTGGAAGGTCATGACGGAGAGGCCGACGACGTCGGGCTGAAGCTCGCGGACAAGGCGCTCCACGGTCGCGCGGACGGTCTTCTGCGCCAGGATGAGGTCGGCGACGACGACCTGGTGGCGCGGGTCCAGGTTGCCGGCGAGCGAAGTGAGCGCGCCGTTGGGCATGCGGATGACGAGCGCAGGCATGTGCTCGAAGGAGTCCGGCATGGATAGGAGGAGGACTCTCACCGATGGCCTCCACGGGACCGCGTGGGCTTGATGTTGGCATGGATGAGGGAAGGAAGGGAAGGGATGTATGGGGATTGAATCAGTCGGTCATTGAATCATTGAACGGTAGGTCCGACCCTGTCGCTCCAACGCGTGAGCGACAAGGGTGGGGCCACCACGGTCCTTCCACGAAGGACAAACCCAAGATCCCTCGACTCGTCCGCGACCGCGCCAAACTGCGGCGCGGCTGAACTGCATTTCGCGGCGCTCGCTCAGGATGACAATCTCCTACAGGTAGTAGAGACAAAGACCGCATAGACGTAGCGGAGGACCGCCAGCCTTGTTCCCGCCCTTCGCGGCGGCTTACACTCGGCGCTTCGAGGAGACATGGCGGACGACACATCCATGGGCGGGGGGAGCGCGCGGTTTCCGCAGACGCGGTGGTCGGCGATCGAGGCTGCGCGGAGTGACGATCCGGCGGAGCGGCAGCGGGCGCTCGAGACCCTGATCGCGGCCTACTGGAAGCCGGTGTACAAGTACGTCCGGGTGCAGTGGAACAGGTCCAACGAAGACGCCAAGGACCTGACGCAGGAGTTCTTCGCGCGGCTGATCGAGAAGGATTTCCTCGAGAGCTACGATCCGGCAAAAGCGCGGCTGCGGACGTTCCTGCGGGTGTGCGTGGACGGAGTGGTGCAGAACGCGGACCGGGCAGCGCGACGGCTGAAGCGCGGTGGTGATGCAGTAATGCTGTCGCTGGATTTCGAAACGGCGGAACACGAACTGGGGCGCTCAGCGCCGGCTCCGGCGGAAGACTTTTTCGAGCGGGAATGGGTGCGCAGCCTGTTTGAACTGGCCATTGAAGGGTTAAAGAAGGAGTGTGAGGCGCGGGGCAAGATGGTCCATTTCCAGCTTTTCGAGCGCTATGACATGGACGATGCGGGCGAGCGGCGTCCGACGTACGAGCAACTGGCACGGGAGACGGGCCTGGCGACCACCGACGTGACCAACTACCTGGCGTGGGCGCGGCGGGAGTTCCGGAGGATCGTGCTCGAAAAGCTGCGGGAGATGACGGCGACGGAAGACGAGTTCCGGCGCGAGGCGCGGGCGCTGCTGGGCGTGGAGGGCTCGTGAGCTGGCTTTCCGACCGGGCGCTCGAACGGCTGCGCGCCGCCGCCGACGAGCCCGATCTTTCCGGGACGCGTTACCGGCTGGTGGAACGGCTGGGTGCGGGCGGCATGGGCACGGTGTACCTGGCGACGGATACCGCGCTGGACCGGAAAGTCGCGCTGAAGGTGCTGCGGCTGCCGGATTCGGCGGGCGACCTGGGAGCGCGTCTGCTGCGTGAAGCGAAGATCCTGGCGCGGCTGGATCATCCCGGCATGGTGCCGGTGCACGACGTGGGCACGCTGCCCGACGGGCGCGTGTTCTACACCATGAAATACGTCGAGGGGCCGCGGCTGGACCGCTGGGCGACAGCGAGCACTTCGGTGCCGGAGCGGCTGCGCATCTTCGAGCGCATCTGCGACGCAGCCGCGTTCGCGCATGACCGCGGGGTGGTGCATCGTGACCTGAAGCCGGAGAACGTGATGGTGGGCCCGTTCGGGGAAGTGCTGGTGATGGACTGGGGCGTGGCCAAAATCCTGCGCGAAGCGGCGGAGGCGGAAGCCGCCACGGTCGCGGAGGCACAGCCGGCCGCGCCGGCGCGACAGACGGCACACGGCATGGTGTTGGGCACGCCGGGCTACATGGCGCCGGAGCAGGCGCGGGGCGAGAGCGCGCAGGTGGATGCGCGCGCGGATGTGTTCGCGCTGGGCGCCATTCTGCGGTTCCTGCTGACCGGGCATGCCCCGCCGGAGGCGACCACGCTGGGAGTGGCGGGCGAAGCGGCGGGCGCGCGGGCGGCGTCGGGATCGCTGCCGCGGGCGCTGGCGGCGATCTGCGCCAAGGCCATGGCGGCGGAGCCGGCGGCGCGCTATCCCACCGCCAAGGAACTGGGAGCGGACGTGGCCCGCTACCGCGACGGCCTGCCGGTGGAGGCGCATCACGAGTCGCTGGTGGAACGGGCGGCGAGAGTGTTTGCCCGCCACAAGGTGGCCATCCTGCTGGTGGTGGCCTACCTGGTGATGCGAGTGGCGCTGATCGTGTGGACGCGGCGGTGAGACATTTGGTGATTTGGTGAGTCCCGTCATGGCTGTTTTTCGGACACCATTAAAGGATTGGACGTGAGAGGTGAATCAGGAGTAGTGAGCCAGTGAGGAGAGAGCGATGAACAAGGTACTGCTGGGAGTGATCGTGGGCGCCGTGCTGGGCGTGATCGACGGGCTGACGGCGTGGTTCACGCCGGAAGTGCGGGACCAGATGGTGGGGATCGTGATCGGCTCCACCATGAAGGGCGTGGTGGCCGGGGTGCTGATCGGGTTCTTTGCGCGTAAGGTGAACTCGCTCGCGCTGGGCATCCTGTTCGGAGGCGCGGTGGGCTTGCTGCTGGCGTACGCGGTGGCGGCCATGCCGGACCCGAGCGGGAAACATTATTACTTCGAGATCATGCTGCCAGGAACCATTGTCGGCCTGCTGGTGGGCTATGCGACGCAGAAGTACGGGCGTAGTCCAAGAGCGGCGTAGGGCCATCTGCGAGCTGCGAACTACGAACTGGTTAAAGAGACCCGTGGGCGCGGTTAAGAGAAGGACGAGCGGCCGATGAATGGGAGGCGAGCCATGCCGCGGCCGCTGCTGGGATTGCTGCTGGGCGGGGCGCTGGGGCTGATGGACGGGCTTTCGGGGTATCTGTACCCGGAGTTGGCGCCGATCATGACCACGGTGATCCTGTACTCGACGCTGAAGGGATTCGTGAGCGGGACGATCATCGGCCTGGTGGCGCGCAAGGTCAACTCACTGCCGTTGGGCATCGTGAGCGGCCTGACGGTAGGGGTGCTGTGCAGCTACGTGGTCACCATGACGGCCGATGCCAAGTTGTTCTGGGACATCATGCTGCCGGGTGCGCTGCTGGGATTGATTGTGGGATTCGCGACGCAGAGGTTCGGCGCACGGGAGGCGCAGGCGAAGTAAGCAGTCGGGGATTGAATCATTGAATCAGTCAATCATTGAATCAATGAACGCGTATCGGTTCGGGCTGGCATTCAGCACTCAGCATTCAGCAGTCAGCAAGACTGGGGAGTGACGATGTTCAAGAGGCGACAAGTCGGGTTCGCAATGGTGACGCTAGTTATGTGTTCGCTGGCTTTAGGTCGAGCGGCAGAAGCTCAGGCGCAAGCCTGGAAGCCGGAGCCGATGCCGCGGGAACAGGAGATCGCGCTGGCCCTGAGCGCGGGTCCGGCGCACTTTGCCGAGGAGGCCGGCGTCTACGTGCTGGAGAAGAGCGGGTACCTGAAGATCCGCGAGAGCAAGAACGGATTCCACTGCTTCGTGGGGCGTTCCGTGCCGGGGAGCCAGGAGCCGGAGTGCTACGACGCCGAAGGCAGCGAGACGCGGATGAAAGTCGAGCTGTTCGAAGGCGACCTGCGGATGCAAGGGAAGAGCCGCAAGGAGATCGAGCAGGCGGTGGCCGCGGGCTACGCCAGCGGGCGCTTCCGCGCGCCGCGGCGTCCGGGGATCGTGTACATGCTGTCGAAGGAGAACCGCCTGCCCATCGACGAAGAGGGCAAGACAGTGCTTCCGTATCGGCCGCACTTGATGTTCTATGCGCCCTATCTGAGCAACGCGGACATCGGCGCGAAGGCGGGGCCTGGAGCGCCGGCGTTCGTGTTGGACGAAGGGACGCCGGGAGCGCTGATCATCGTGCCGGTACCGGTGGAGGAGAGCGGGGCTTCTTCCCGGCAGGATGCCTCCAACGGCTCCGGTTCGGCCCAGGAAAAGTCCGAGTCGGGTGGGCGACTCATCCGGCTGACGCAGAGGATCGGAGAGTCGCAATCCAACTTCAAGGAGAAAGAAATCATGGCAGGAAAAGTGAAAGCGATCCCCGACGGATACCACAGCATCACGCCGTATCTGGTGGTGCGCGGGGCAGCCAAGGCAATCGATTACTACCAGCGCGCATTCGGGGCCAAAGAACGGTTCCGGATGCCGGGACCGGGCGGCTCGGTGGCGCATGCCGAGATCGACATCGGCGACTCGGTAGTGATGCTGAGCGACGAGAATCCGGAGCAGGGAGCCGTTTCACCGGAAGCGCTGAAAGGCTCGCCGGCGAGCGTGTTCCTATACGTGGAGGACGTGGACAAGACCTTTGCGCAGGCGGTGAAGGCGGGAGCCAAGGCGGTGATGCCGCCGGAAGACATGTTCTGGGGCGACCGCTTCGGCAAGCTGATCGATCCGTTCGGCCACAACTGGGCGCTGGCAACGCACAAAGAGGACGTCTCGCCGGAGGAGATGGAGAAACGGATGGCGCAGATGTTCAGTGCGGCTCCGAAGTAAAGGCCCGGGGGTTTTATGGAATTGCGTACCGCTTGGGACGACAGTTCCGCAGAAGCGGATGCGCTCGTCCCATAGGCGGCGCAAGTGGTTGGCAGCGAAGGGCGGAGCGTTCGGAGCCCAGATTGCATTAGAGAGAAGACAAAAAATAAGGGAGGCGCGGCCGCGGGCGAGAGTCCCTTCGCTCCGCCCGGGATTGCGGCGCGCGCCTCCAGTTGTATCCCTCGACAGGGCGCCGGCGGGCGCCCTGATTTTCTTGGTGGCGAGCAACCGGGTTGCGGGTTCGGTCCGTTTTTCGCTTCCCACGTACGCGCCCAAAAGGGCGGCGCGAACGCGGGGCACCGTCGGCCATGGGGATTCCTCGTCTGCCACGGCGGACTCGGAATGACAAGAGCATCAAGCAGATCCAGACAGGCAGTTCGGTCATCTTTTCGCAGAGGAGTTGCATCTCTAGGTAGGGGCTTGCGCTGAGGATGGGGTCGAGGGTAGTATCAGGCTTGTCCTCACGGTCAGCCGAGCGCGCCCGACGGCACTCCGCGCCACACGGCAGCAGCGCGCAGACGGACGAGAGAATCAACGAGCGACATCCAGACCGGAGCGAGAGTTCTCCGGACGGAAACAGGTGAGTTCCCCCGGCAATCAAGGGTTTCCGCGAACACAGCCTGCGTAACGCCACAGGGCGTAACGTATCGAGAAGACACCAGCCGGCGTGCACCAAGCCGCCGGCCCAACCGAGAACCAAGCAGAGAGTGTGATGCAACACGGACCGAATCAACCATCGCGTCCGGGGCGTCACCGGCGGCGTCGCCGGGGCGGGCGTCCGGGACAGGGCGGCCATCATCGCCCCGCAGCCTTCACCGGTCCCATGGACCACAGCTATCGCAACCCGCAGGGACAAGGCGGGAACCATCGCTTCCGCGGCGGCTACCAGCCGCAGCGCTTCCACCAGGAACCGGCGGTGGAGCCGTTGGCGATCCCTGCCGACGCGCCGACGCGCATCGTGGCGGCGATCGACGACCTGTTCTTCATCGCCAAGGTGCAGGAAACAGCGCGCAAGCTGAACGTGAAGGTGGACTTCGTCAAGAGCGACAAGGAACTGCTGGAACGGGTGCAGTCGAACGGGGCCGAGCCACCCTCACTGATCATCCTGGACCTGAACAGCACGGCGGCCAAGCCGCTTTCCACCATTCCCAAGCTGAAGTCGAAGCTGAAGGGAACGTCGGTGATCGGGTTCCTTTCGCACGTGCAGGGCGACCTGAAGCTGAAGGCGCAACAGGCGGGATGCGATGCGGTGATGCCGCGCTCGGCGTTCTCACAGAACCTGCCGCAATTGCTGCGGCGGCACGGCGCGCCGGAAGAGCAGAGCTTCGACTAGGCGACCTTCGTTTCCACCCTGTCGCTCCCACACCAGTCGCGACAAGGGTGGGGCTGCCCAGCCGGTGGGTGGCGTTTGCTCTTGTCAGGGTATAGGGATTCCTCGGAACGAAAACCCACGATCCTAGCCCGGTGGCCAGCGCAGGCTGCGGCCGCCGAGCAGATGCAGATGCAGGTGGAACACGGACTGGCCGGCGCGCGGTCCCACGTTGTAGACGGTGCGGTACCCTTCCTCGATCTGGCGCTGACGCGCGATCTGCGCGGCCACCAGCTCACAGCGACCCAGCAGCTCGGCGTCCTCGGGCTGCGCTTCCTTCAATCCGCGAAGATGTTTCTTGGGCACGATCAGCACGTGGGTGGGCGCCTGCGGGTTGATGTCCTCGAAGGCGAAGACGTGCTCGTCCTCATAGACCTTCCTGGAAGGGATTTGGCCGGCGATGATCTTGCAAAAGAGGCAATCGGGCATGCGGGAAGTATGAACTGCGAAACGCGAACTACGAACTGAAAAAATCGGATCGGTAAGGACGGACAGGTCGAAATCCAGACCCGTTCTCGCCGCTTACTTCAATCCAGGCGTACCAGGAAGGTTTGGCCCTGGGAGGGAGCCGTGTTGCGCGCGATCTGCTGGGCCTGCTTGCGGTCGTCGTCGGGGACGCGCACGCGGACCCACCACTTGCCTACCGGGCTGACAAAAGCCAGGACGCGCGAATCGGGATAGCGCCGAATGAGGTTGTTCTTGAGCTTGACGGCGCGGTCTTCATCGTCGAAGGCGCCGATCTGCACCGCCCAGCGGCCGCCCTTGAAGAGCGGGGAAGGCGTCTGGAGCACCTCGACTTTTACCGGCGCCACGCCGGCGCGGTAGACGTCCACTTCCTTGGCGGCGGCCATGGACAAGTCAATGATGCGGCGCTCGACAAAAGGCCCGCGGTCGGTGATGCGCACCAGAGTGGAGCGGCGGGTTTCGAGATTGGTGACCCGAACGATGGTCTTGAGGGGAAGGGTGCGGTGGGCGGCGGTCGGAGCATGCATGTCGTAAAGGGAACCATCGGCAGCGCGACGGTTGTGATAGGGACCGCCGTACCAACTGGCCAGGCCGGTCTCGATGTAGATGGGCTTGGCGTCCTTGGGAACGCTGATCTTTGCCGAGGAGGTCGAAGAGGGGGCGGGCGGCGGAGCGGAGGTGCGCGTGGTGCGCTTGGCGCCGCAGCCCGCGAGCACAACCGTGGCGGCGATGACCAGTGTTGCCGCCAGGCGGAGGCTCAGCGGCGGTTGCGGTCCATGTAGTCGGCCAACTCGATGAGCTTCTGCGCCGCCGTGCGCAGACCGCCGCTGGACTGGTTGCGGACCTTGGGCACCACTTCGTTGTTGAGATAGTTCACGATCTCGCCCAGTTCGCGGCCCACCTTGCGGCCCATTTCCTCCAGCGGGTCCGGTGGGGAGACAGGTTTCTGCGCATTCTCCACGGAGACACACCTCGATGAATAGCGGATGCCAGGCACAACGATTATCGCGTTGCCGGGGAGAAGGGTCAACGGTCGAGAACCAGAAGAAGCACTCAGCAGTCAGCAATCAGCATTCAGCCAAGAAGTTAGGAACCCAGGGAGGCGGCAAAGTCGCGCAGGCGGCGCAGGTACTCCTTGCCGGCGACGAAAAACAAGTCGTTGTGGCCGGCGCCTTCGACCCACCAGGACTGCTTCGGCGGGTTGGCGGCTTCGAACAGCAAGCGGCCATGCTCGGAGGGAATGGTGGTATCCGAGGTCCCGTGGAGGACGAACACCGGACAGCGCACCTGGCGAAGTTTGTCGCGGCTGCGGTAGCGATCGAAGGGGAAGATGGGCCAGCGCACCAGCATGCGACGTCCGGAGACGAACGTGCTTTCCAGAACGAGCCCGGCCACCGGTTTAAGAGAAGCGACGTGCACCGCCGAGGCTCCGCCGAGCGAGCGCCCGAGAAGCAAGACGCGCTCGGGCGGGACGCCGAGCTGCCGGGTGAGGTAGTCGTAGGCGTCCTCGCTATCGCTGTAGAACGTGGCTTCCGAGGGCCGGCCTTCACTGGTGCCGTAGCCACGATAGTCCCAAGCAAGCACGGCAAAGCCGGCGTCGTGGAGAGCGTGGAGAAAGAAGTCGTTGTGGCCGATGTCCTCGGCGTTACCGTGCGTGAAAAGCACCGTGAAGCGCGCTTCGGGATTGGCCAGGTAGATGGCGGAAAGGCGCGTGCCGTCGCGGGCGGGAATCTTCAGGATGTCGCCGTCATCGCGGTAGCTCGACGAGGGCGGGAAGTACACCAGGGTGTCGCCGAAGAACCACAGATAAGCGAGGACAACCCCGTAGACGACGGCGAGAGTCAGCAGGAACGAGGACATTCGGCGCCTGAGTGAGGTTGCCGACACGGCGGCTCCGGAGGCGCAGTATACGACGGGCCGGCGGCAAAGAGAATTCTACGGTTCGGGCGTGTGGACCGCGGCACCCTGCTCGGAAAGGCGCTGAATGTGGCGCAGCACGCGCAAGTGGATGCGGTGGATGGCGAAGTCCGACCACTGCCGCCAATAGGTCGCGGGCCAGATGCGGTGCCGGTACCAGGTGGTGCCCTC